>NZ_JBRILT010000044.1:0-39288 GCF_052977065.1 Shewanella sp. 125m-1 | reverse complement strand
CTTTGCTTTTTTGCTCTCCTTCGTGATCTCCGTGAAAGCGGAGCGCTTCGTGGTAAATAAGCTCTAAAGTAAAAGCCCCACGAAGGACACAGAGCGCTGCGCTACACGAAGAAATCCATCGGCAAGATTAACTATAAGATAATAGCTTTGCTTTTTTGCTCTCCTTCGTGATCTCCGTGAAAGCGGAGCGCTTCGTGGTAAATAAGCTCTAAAGTAAAAGCCAATGCGATACACCACGAAGGACACAGAGCGCTGCGCTACACGAAGAAATGCATCAGCAAGATTAACTATAAGATAATAGCTTTGCTTTTTTGCTCTCCTTCGTGATCTCCGTGAAAGCGGAGCGCTTCATAGTGTGGCAGTTTATTCAGCCCATAAAAAAACCGGCCTCAACCGGTTTTTTAATGCCTCTATGAGGCGCACTGCTATTTATTAGTAGCGCATATTCAGCAATTCTTATTCAGCAACAGGGTATAAAACCTCACCCTTAGCTTTTAGCGTTGCAATCACAGCGCGGTAATCGTTTTCACTGTACTGAGAGCTCAAACGTTGCTTCAGTGCATCAAGCAAAGACGCATCAACGCCTTCAGCCGCATTCACTTGCTTCAACACAACAACTGCATAACCGTTTGCTAGCGCTACAGTATCAACAGATGGCTTATCTGTAGGCTGTGCCATTGCAAAAGCTTTATTCACAATCGCGCCATCTACATCTTGAGCAAAGCGTGCAAGCTTATCTTGAACAACAAAATCAGCAGGTACACCAGACGCTTCCACAGCAGTCATCAGCTCTTGTGCTTGCTTGCGTGCAGCTTCATTAGCTTGCTCTTGCTTTAAGCGGTTAGCAATTGCATTACGCACATCAGCTAAATCCATTGTGCCTGCCGCTTTATGGGTATTGACGCGAATAACCACAATATGGTTCGGCTCAACTTCTAATACATCACTGTTCATACCATCGAGTAGCACATTCGAAGAGAATGCTTCATTGAGCAACTCTGGCTTGCTAAATAGTTCTGGCGGATTAGAACGAGTAAACTCAGCGGTGGTTTGAACTTCAACACCAAGATCCTTCGCCGCTTCAACCAGCGTATCAGGTACTTCGTAACTGCTATCAGCCAATACTTGCTGTAGCTCGTAGAACTTATCTACCGCTTGCTTATCTTGCAGCTGAGCAATAATTTTCTCTTTAACATCAGCAAATGGTGCTTGAGCGCCAGGCTGAATATCAAGCGCCTTAATAATGTGGTAACCAAAGTTTGTTTTCACAACATTTGAGTATTCACCTTTATTAAGTGCAAATAGCGCTTGGTCAAATTCAGGCTCCATTACGCCCGCTTCAAACCAATCTAGTTGACCGCCTTGCTCACCGCTAAAGGTATCTTCAGATTCAGTCTTGGCTATTTCAGCAAAATCCGCACCGTCTTGAAGCTGCTTATAGATTGCTTCTGCTTTAGCTTTCGCTGCAGAATCATCATCACCTAACTGCACTAAAATATGCGCAGCTAAACGCTTCTCTGCTTGAGTATACTGAGCTTGGTGTTCGTCGTAGTAAGCTTGTGCGTCAGCATCTGTTACAGTTACATCGCTAGCTAAGTCTTTTGCATCAAGTTCAATGTAATCAAGACTCACAACTTCTGGGCGAATAAATTGGCCAAGGTTTGAATCGTAATATGTCTTAATCTGCTCATCGGTCACACTGATATCAGCAAGGAACGGTGTTGCATCGATAACTTTGTAATCAATGTCACGAGTTTGACCTTGAAGATCAGCTAAATACTTAGCTTCACCAGGTAAAACAAATTCAGAGCCTATTAACGTCGCAACAAGTTGGCGGCGAGTCATATCAGTACGCATCATGTCGCGAAAAGAGTTGGCTTGGTAGCCTAGCTGACGCAAAATAGCTTGATAACGGTCATTATCAAAGTGGCCATCAGTTTGGAATGCTGGCTCAGCCTTGATAGCAGCGATAACCTGTGCATCAGATACGCGCAATCCTAACTCTGCTGCGTTTTGATCCAGCAGCTTCTCAGCCACTAAACGCTCCAACACACTTTGCTTAACACTTTGCATATAGTTGTCATCAGCAGACAAGGTGGCAAACATGTCGCCTAACTGTTGCTCCAAACGACTACGTTCGTTTTGATATGCTTGTTCTAAAGCTGAGTTGCTGATCTCTTCACCATTTACGGTAGCAGCTGCAACCTCAGTTGAAGAACCCAAATAACTACTTACACCTGTAAATGCAAATGAAAGTATCACTAGGACTAATATGCTTTTAGCAATGACACCCTGTGAGCCTTCGCGAATCTTTTCTAACATCAGACTTCTCGCTTGTTGCGATTAATAAAATAAAAAGGCGCATCACTGTTTGGATGCGCCTTTTTGTAATTTAAAGGAGGAGAAAATAAAAAACCTTCAGACTCCTGCTGGCAAAATTAAGGTGATACTTAACTTGTGCCCTTTCTATTTGTAAAAAGCACTGACAATCAGTGCTTTCTTCAAAAGCCTTACAAAGGCTGCATTGCTAACTTTATTAGTTAACAGCGTCTTTTAGAGCTTTACCAGCTTTGAACGCTGGAATATTTGCTGCAGCGATTTTGATCTCAGCACCCGTTTGTGGGTTACGACCAGTACGCTCTGCACGTTGACGCACTTCGAAAGTACCGAAACCAACAAGAGCAATCTTATCGCCTTCTTTAAGGCCGTCAGTAATAGCGCCGATGAAAGAGTCTAATGCACGGCCAGCTGCCGCTTTAGAAATGTCAGCACCAGAAGCGATTTTCTCGATTAGTTCAGATTTGTTCATGTCATCCCCTTGAATGTAATTTTTGCGCCGCACCCAAATTCTTGTCTAGAGCGGTCTGCGGAGGCTTTTTATAACAAGCTTAGAACCAAAGTTCAAGCCTTATAGGAAAACCAAATAAATAAATTAGGATACTACTCAAAACCAGTCACTCCAAGGGCTGGAGCGACTGACTCTCCACAGACTTAGGCTACCACAGCTTGATAGCTAGGTAAGCCCTTTTTACTGTTTTTTTAAAGCATTCCTGCAATTTATTGCGTTAGTCCACGTTTTCTACGACTTCGAAGCCTTCAACTGGTCGCTCTAACGCCAACTTAAGTACCTCATCAACCCATTTCACCGGGTAAATTTTCAGATCGGCAATAACGTTTTGAGGAATTTCTTCCAAATCACGCTCATTTTCTTTTGGAATAAGAACAACTTTCGTTCCACCACGATGGGCAGCCAGTAGTTTTTCTTTCAACCCGCCGATAGGTAATACTTCACCGCGAAGAGTAATCTCACCTGTCATTGCTACATCAGCACGCACAGGGTTACCTGTTAAGCTCGATACCAGTGCTGTACACATTGCTGCGCCAGCCGATGGACCATCTTTTGGTGTCGCACCTTCTGGTACGTGCACGTGAATATCACGCTTTTCGTAAAAGTCAGGGTTAATGCCTAGCTGCTCTGCACGCGCACGAACAACTGTCATTGCCGCTTGAATCGACTCTTGCATTACATCGCCAAGTGAACCGGTATAAGTCAGCTTGCCTTTACCGGGCACTGAAGTGGCTTCAATCGTTAGCAAGTCGCCGCCAACTTCAGTCCACGCCAAACCAGTAACTTGTCCGATTTGGTTATTAGACTCAGCTTTACCGTAGTCACAACGCTGTACACCCAGAAATGACTTAAGGTTATCTTGGTTAACTTCAACGTGCTTAATGCTCTTATCCAGCAAAATCTGTTTAACCACTTTACGGCAAATTTTTGATAATTCGCGCTCTAATGCACGTACGCCCGCTTCACGAGTGTAGTAACGAATAATGCCGATAATAGCACTGTCATCTACTGTCACTTCTTTCGCTTTTAGGCCGTTACGCTCAATCTGCTTCGGCAGCAAGTGTTGCTTAGCAATATTGAGCTTTTCATCTTCGGTGTAGCCCGACAAACGAATCACTTCCATACGATCTAATAATGGACCAGGAATATTCATCGAGTTAGATGTCGCCACGAACATCACATCAGATAAGTCATAATCGACTTCCATATAGTGATCACTAAACGTTGAGTTTTGCTCTGGATCTAACACTTCAAGCAATGCAGAAGCCGGGTCACCGCGCATATCACTGCTCATCTTGTCGATTTCATCGAGCAAGAACAGTGGGTTTTTAACGCCCACTTTAGCCATTTTCTGAATAACCTTCCCTGGCATTGAACCAATATAAGTACGACGATGACCACGGATCTCGGCCTCGTCACGCACGCCGCCTAAGGCAACACGTACATACTTACGACCGGTTGCTTTAGCAATTGACTGACCCAGAGAGGTTTTACCTACACCTGGTGGCCCAACTAAACAAAGAATCGGGCCTTTAAGCTGCTTTACTCGGCTTTGAACCGCTAGATACTCAAGAATGCGTTCTTTGACTTTTTCAAGACCAAAGTGGTCTGTATCTAATACATCTTGTGCTTTAGCCAAGTCACGTTTAATTTTTGATCGCTTATGCCAAGGCACTGAGACCATCCATTCAACATAACTTCTCACCACAGTTGCTTCAGCAGACATGGGTGACATCATTTTTAATTTATTCAGTTCAGCAGAGGCTTTTTCTTTTGCCTCTGTAGGCATTTGCGCCTCTTCAATCTTTTTCGCTAAACTTTCAAATTCATCATGAGATTCGTCAATATCACCCAGCTCTTTTTGAATCGCTTTCATTTGCTCATTCAAATAGTACTCGCGCTGACTCTTCTCCATCTGCTTTTTCACACGGCTACGAATGCGTTTCTCAACCTGTAACAGGTCAATTTCAGCTTCCATCATCGCCATCAAATATTCGATACGCTCGCTAACATTAACCATTTCAAGCACAGACTGTTTGTCTTCAAGCTTAAGTGGCATATGGGCAGCCATGGTATCAGCAAGTCGTGCAGCTTCATCGATCCCTGACAACGAGGTCAATACCTCTGGTGGGATCTTCTTATTGAGTTTGATGTAACCTTCAAATTGCCCAACAGCTGTACGAATAAGCACTTCCTCTTCTTTTTCAGACAGAGGTTCTGACTCAAGGTAGTGAGCAGTCGCTTGAAAAATCTCATCTTGCTCAGAGTAGTTGTCGATGCGTGCACGCTGCCCGCCTTCAACCAATACTTTTACCGTGCCATCTGGCAACTTAAGTAACTGTAAAATCGACGCGACTGTACCAACGTCAAAAATATCATCGCTAGTTGGATCGTCTAACTCTGCATCTCGCTGAGCGACTAAAATGATTTGCTTATCTTGCTCCATTGCTTTTTCTAAGCAACGAATAGATTTCTCTCGACCGACGAATAACGGAATTACCATGTGGGGATAAACCACCACATCTCTTAGTGGTAGTACGGGTAGTTCGATTCGCGCATCACGCTCTAGGGTCATAGCTCGATTCCGTTTTTTATGATTACTAATGAGTATATTGGGATGATTGGATAGGATTCAATGGCGAAAAAAAATTATTTAAAAAAGTGTACGAAAAAGGAGCCAATTTGGCTCCTTTTCAACTCACCATCAAACTATAGGTGAAATTTTATTCAGCTGTTGCAGCTTGCGCTTCGTTGTTAGCGTAAATCAGTATAGGTGTTGATTCACCTTTAACCACTGATTCATCGATAACCACTTTAACAACATCATCTGTCGATGGAAGATCATACATAATATCAAGTAGGATCCCTTCAACGATTGAGCGAAGACCACGAGCACCGGTCTTACGAGTTTGCGCTTTAAGGGCAATCGCCTTTAACGCATCTTCTCTAAACTCAAGCTCTACATTTTCCATCTCAAATAATGCAGCAAACTGTTTAGTGATCGCATTCTTTGGCTCTGACAGAATTTGGATTAACGCTTCATCGTCAAGCTCAGACAGTGTCGCAAGTACAGGTAGGCGACCGATAAACTCTGGGATCAAGCCGAACTTAACTAAGTCTTCTGGTTCCACTTCTAACAGTGAATCCGAGATAGTCTTCTTATCAGCTTCACCTTTTACTTTGGCGCCAAAACCAATACCAGTACCGACATGAGCACGCTGTTCGATGACTTTTTCCAGACCAGCGAACGCACCGCCACAAATAAACAAGATCTTAGAGGTATCAACCTGTAAAAACTCTTGCTGTGGATGCTTACGACCACCTTGTGGTGGTACTGCTGCAACAGTACCTTCGATCAGCTTAAGTAGTGCTTGCTGCACCCCCTCACCCGATACGTCACGCGTAATTGATGGGTTGTCAGACTTGCGACTGATTTTATCAATCTCGTCGATGTAGACAATACCACGTTGCGCTTTTTCAACGTCGTAGTCGCACTTTTGCAGTAGCTTCTGAATGATGTTCTCGACATCTTCACCTACGTAACCCGCTTCAGTTAGCGTTGTCGCATCTGCCATCGTAAATGGTACATCAAGAACACGTGCCAACGTTTCGGCTAACAAGGTTTTACCGCTACCGGTTGGACCAATTAGCAAGATGTTACTCTTGCCAAGTTCTACGCCATCTTTAGGGCTCGCATTTTTAAGACGCTTGTAGTGATTATACACTGCGACTGCAAGCACCTTCTTCGCTTTATCTTGACCGATTACATAATCATCCAAATGCGCTCTTAGCTCATGAGGCGTAGGCAACTTGTCTTGATCTTGCTTTGGTGAGATCTCTTTAATCTCTTCTCTAATAATGTCATTGCAGAGTTCAACACACTCGTCGCAAACATATACAGAAGGCCCAGCGATGAGTTTTCTTACTTCATGCTGGCTCTTACCACAAAAAGAGCAGTACAGCAGTTTTCCGCCGTCACCGTTACCTTTGTCTTCACCCATTACTTTACCTCTGTTTGCAGTAATCCTACTGCCTAAATCTTTTCATTACTTCATATTTGAGCATAGCTCAGAGGAGAGTAAAAATCAGCCTCGTTTTGCTATCACTGAATCGACCAATCCGTATTCAGCAGCTTCAGCTGCGCTCATGAAGTTATCACGGTCTGTATCACGTTCAATCACTTCAAGAGGCTGGCCAGTATGCTCAGCTAACATAGAGTTAAGCTTGTTCTTAATGCCCAGGATCTCTTGAGCATGAATAGCAATATCTGATGCCTGACCTTGGAAGCCACCTAATGGCTGATGGATCATTACTCTTGAATTTGGTAAGCAATGGCGCTTGCCTTCTGCACCGCCTGCTAATAAAAATGCGCCCATGCTCGCCGCTTGACCAATACACACTGTGCTCACATTTGGCTTAATAAACTGCATAGTGTCATAAATAGCCATACCCGCAGTCACGCTGCCACCTGGTGAGTTAATGTATAGATAGATATCCTTATCTGGGCTCTCTGATTCCAAAAACAGTAACTGAGCAACGATAAGGTTAGCCATATGTTCTTCAACTTGGCCAACGAGAAAGATCACTCGCTCTTTTAAAAGGCGAGAATAGATATCATATGAACGTTCACCCTTAGCTGTCTGTTCGACAACCATAGGAACGAGTGCGTTAAGTACTGATTCTGGCGCTTTGTGCATGATTAACTTCCCTAAATAAAAATGGCCCGCATGAGGAACCTCATACGAGCCATTATAAATGGCTAATAGCCATTTAAGTCAAGCGATGGTTACGCGCGACCTGTAGCCTTGTTCATAAATTCTTCAAATTTGACTGCTTTTTCAGTCAAAGTTGCAGTTTTTAACAAAGCTTCAACCGCTTGCTCTTCTAGAGCAACGTTACGCATGTTCTGCATAAGTTCTTCGTTACCATTGTAGTATGCTACAACTTCACTTGGATCTTCGTATGCAGAAGCCATAGAAGCGATCAAACCTTGAACACGCTCATCTTCAGCTTTAAGCTCGTTAGTCTTGATCACTTCGCCAAGTAGTAGACCTACTTTAACGCGACGTGCAGCTTGCTCAGTGAATAGATCAGCTGGTAGCTCAGGCATGTTTGCAGCTTGGTCGCCGAAACGTTGCATAGCTTGCTTGCGCAATACTTCAACTTCGCCGTCGATTAGTGCTGTTGGCAATTCGATGTCGTTTTGCTCAACTAGACCATTAAGCACTTGCTCTTTAACATTCGCTTTAAGCGCTTGCTCAAGCTCACGGCTCATGTTTTTGCTGATTTCAGCGCGAAGAGCATCGATGCCACCTTCAGTGATACCGAATAATGTAGCAAACTCATCGTTAACTTCAGGAAGGTTAGCCGCTTGAACTTCGTTCAGAGTAATAGCGAAAGTTGCTACTTTACCCTTCAAGTTTTCTGCGTGGTAATCTTCAGGGAAAGTCACTTCGATATTGAACTCTTCACCTGCTTTGTGACCTTCAACACCAGACTCGAAACCTGGGATCATACGGCCGCTGCCTAGTTGTAGTTCGAAATCGTCAGCTTTGCCGCCTTCAAACTCTTCACCGTCGATTGAACCAACAAAGTTGATTTTAGCTTTGTCGCCTTCAGCCGCTGCGCGGTCTGCTACTTCAAAAGTAGCGTGTTGGTTACGTAGCGTTTCAATCATAGCGTCAACGTCAGCTTCTGTTACTTCAGCAGTAGGCTGCTCAACAGTGATTGACTCTAGACCTTTTAGCTCTACTTCTGGGTAGATTTCAAAAGTAGCAACAAACTCAAAGTTTTCGCCTTCAGTTGAACCAGGAGTTAACGTTGGTGCGCCTGCTGGGTTTAACTTCTCAGCAATGATTGCTTCAACGAAGTTACGCTGCATCACTTCACCAGTGATATCTTGACGAATTGCATTACCATAACGCTTATTAATAACGCTTACAGGTACTTTTCCTGGACGGAAACCTGGGATACGGGCACGCTTAGCTTCGCTTTTTAATGCTTCTTTAACAGTGTTCTCGATCTGCTCAGCAGGTACAGAAATTGTTAGGCGACGCTCTAGGCCTTGTGTGGCTTCAACAGAAACTTGCATTTTTTTACCTCGAAATATGTCTATCGTCCTTTGCAATAGTCGAAAAATCAACTATTCAGGTATTCGTTTCTTGATCCGTAAATTTCACCAAAATGCCCATAATTACTGAAGATCGGCACAGGTATCTTTTAGTTGATAATTATCAAGACGCGACATTATAGCTATGGAATGCGCCAGAGTCGAGCCTCAAAGCGTGATTTACAGGTGTAAAAAAAGCGACCTGAGGTCGCTTTCTTAACTTCTTTGCAGAATGAGTGGGGTGACTGATGGGGTTCGAACCCACGACAACCGGAATCACAATCCGGGACTCTACCAACTGAGCTACAATCACCACAAAAATGGTACGCCCGGCAGGATTCGAACCTGCGGCCACCCGCTTAGAAGGCGGGTGCTCTATCCAACTGAGCTACGGGCGCTCGGTAATGAAATAAATTCCATTTCCTGAACTGGGCAACTAACGTGTTACGCTAGTTTAAATGTGGTCGGTGATAGAGGATTCGAACCTCTGACCCTCTGGTCCCAAACCAGATGCGCTACCGGGCTGCGCTAATCACCGAAATTTGAAACCTAATGTAAAGTACGTTTTCACGCTGGGACACCCTTTACTGTTTCTGGCTCTCAAGGACAACAACTTGCTGCTCGTTGAGAACGGAGCGCATAGTACCCCCGCACCTAAAAGTCGTCAATGACTTTTTTAAAAAATACACTCACATGGCTATTTAACACACTAACGGGTGCAGCTTTGACCATTGTGGCCAAAATTAAGACTACGCAGAGTGATTTGCTGCTAATGACTAACTAAAGTGACATAACTGGTATTTAAAACCAAACTTCAATACAGTTAATACTGCAATCAATTGCCTAAAGCTTAATACTGCAACCAAATGACTAAGCTAACCTTGTTCGATACAGAAAGTTATTATCCGTATATTAGAATTGTTTGTTAACAGTCTAAATCAATGACACCCTTGGTCTGTCCTGTTAAAATGCAGCCGTTTTCCATTATCGCGTCGTATAAAGGACACCAACCCCAATGACAGCCCAAAACATCGATGGTAAAGCGATTGCGCAAACCATTCGAACACAGCTCAAAGATAAAGTCACCGCCCGTAAAGAGGCTGGTCAAAGAGCCCCAGGTTTAGCCGTAATTCTTGTTGGAGCAGATCCTGCATCGCAAGTTTATGTCGGCAGCAAGCGCAGAGCCTGTGAAGAAGTCGGTTTTATATCTCGTTCTTACGATCTAGACTGCAGCACATCAGAAGACGCCTTATTGTCACTCATTGATGAATGTAACGACGATCCAAGCATAGATGGGATCTTAGTTCAGCTACCTCTTCCAGAGCATATCGAAGAATCGAAAGTTATTGAGCGTATTCGCCCAGACAAAGATGTAGATGGCTTCCACCCCTATAACGTTGGCCGTTTAGCTCAGCGGATCCCAGTACTTCGCTCATGCACTCCCATGGGGATAATGACACTGATCCAATCGACAGGTATTGATACCTTTGGTTTAGATGCTGTTGTCGTCGGCGCATCTAACATCGTTGGCCGCCCAATGTCACTGGAGCTGCTATTAGCAGGCTGCACGACCACAACATGCCATCGTTTTACCCGTAACCTTGAAGATAAAGTAAGACAAGCCGATTTAGTCATTGTAGCAGTGGGTAAACCTGGGTTTATTCCTGGCGATTGGATAAAGCCCGGCGCAATCGTTATCGATGTAGGTATTAACCGTTTGGAAAGCGGTCAGCTTGTAGGTGACGTACAGTTTGATGAAGCTGCCGAGCGTGCAAGTTTTATCACGCCAGTACCTGGCGGTGTAGGTCCGATGACGATCGCAAGCCTACTTGAAAACACGCTATATGCTTGCGAGCAGTATCACGATTAACAGAAGGTTCTAGGTTTAAAACAAGGTCCTAGGAAAAGCAGCTAACAGCAAAGACGGAAAAGCTATTTCCATGATATTCCATCTATCCATGTGTGGTGGTATAAATATTCCAGACCTAGTTACTCAAAAAAGAGATACCACACCTTTCCATCCATGGGGTGTGGCATAAGTGTTCCAGACCTAGTTACTCAAAAAGAAAAGCCTGCATTAAGCAGGCTTTTTTGATGTCTTACATCAGAGCAATCAGTGGTTAAGAATTACTTCTTACGCCAGGTGGTGCCTTCTGGACCATCTTCTAAAATCACACCTAATGCATTAAGCCCGTCACGTGCAACATCGGCTGCAGGCCAGTCTTTTTCTGCACGAGCACGGTTACGCTCAACAATTAAGGCTTCAATTTCTGCCACTTCGTCATCAGTCCCCTCTCCTTTAAAGAAGGTATCAACATCTTGACCTAAAATGCCTAGTACATCCGCCAGCTCTTTAAGTGCGACACCTAATGCTGAGGCTTTTGCCATGTCAGTTGCTTTTAAACGATTGATCTCACGCACCATATCAAACAATACCGAATAAGCTTCAGGCGTATTAAAATCATCATCCATCGCCGACTTAAACTTGTTAACGAAGTCTTCAGCAGGTGCGGCTTCAACCGTTAGGTCTAAATCTTTAAGTGCAGTATAAATGCGCTCTAATGCTGATTTAGCTTGCTTAAGGTTATCTTCTGAGTAGTTTAGCTGGCTGCGATAATGACCAGATAACAAGAAGTAACGAACCGTTGCAGCGTCGTAGTGACCCAGCACATCACGGATAGTGAAGAAGTTATTCAAAGACTTTGACATCTTCTCTTTATCTACCATCACCATACCAGTATGCATCCAATAGTTTACATATGGCGTATCATGAGCACAGCAAGACTGAGCGATTTCATTTTCATGATGTGGGAACTGAAGATCGCTACCGCCGCCATGGATGTCGAAATGGATCCCTAAATGCTTGCTATTCATTGCTGAACATTCGATATGCCAACCTGGACGACCAGGTCCCCATGGAGAATCCCAAGTCGGCTCGCCTGGTTTTGACATTTTCCACAATACGAAATCCATTGGATCGCGCTTAGTGTCTTCAATCTCGACACGAGCACCCGCTTGCAGTTGCTCAAGGTTCTGCCCAGATAAACGACCATATTCAGGGAATGATGACACGCTAAATAGCACATCCCCACTTGAAGCAACATAGGCGTGATCACGTTCTATGAGTCTTTCGACCATATCGATGATTTCAGGTATATGCTGTGTGGCACGAGGTTCATTATCTGGACGAGCCATGTTCAAGGCATCAAAATCTTTATGCATTTCAGCAATTAGACGCTCAGTTAACGAATCACAACTTTCATGATTTTCATTCGCGCGCTTAATAATTTTGTCATCAACGTCGGTAATATTACGTTGAAAATTAACGTCATATCCGCTGTATCTTAGGTATCTAACAATCATGTCGAAAGATACAAATGTACGCCCATGGCCAATATGACATAAATCATAGATGGTCACCCCACACACATACATGCCAACCTTTCCTGGCTGTATTGGCACAAACTGCTCTTTTTGGCGGGTAAGACTATTGTAAAGCTTCAACATTGATTATTCTCTTCAACGGCTATATTTAGAAATTAGTTGTTCAGTCTACCACTGCAAAAGTCGCTGTTCCAAGCTGTTTTCGTACACCAAGCCCGCAAAATTGAGCAGATATACCGCAACTAAGCAAGTTTGCGATCTTATCCCGATGATTCACAAGCGTTACAACAATGCTGTGGTGCACTTTCGATTCCAATATCGCATAAATGGTGCTTAATTTAATTAGCCAAACACACAATGCTTTATGGTTTTACGCAATTACGTTAGAATCCAACCATTATTACAGCGTGTTAAATGACGAGAGTTTAAATATGATCACACTTCATACAAACCATGGCGAAATCAAAATAGCTTTGAATACTGAAAAAGCGCCGAATACTGCCGCTAATTTCTTAAACTATGCTAAAGAAGGTTTCTACGATGGCACTGTTTTTCACCGTGTAATCGACGGTTTCATGGTCCAAGGTGGCGGTTTTACTGAAGATATGGGCCAAAAACGCCCTAACGAAACAATCGCAAACGAAGCAAATAACGGTTTATCGAACAAAATCGGTACTATCGCAATGGCTCGTACTTCTGATCCACACTCAGCAACTGCACAGTTTTTCATCAACGTTGGCGACAACACTTTCCTAGACTTTAAGTCTGAGTCAGCTCAAGGCTGGGGTTATTGTGTATTTGGTGAAGTAGTTGAAGGCATGGATGTTGTTAACAAGATTAAAGCCGTTAGCACTGGTAACCGTGGCATGCATCAAGATGTTCCTCTTGAAGCTGTTATCATCGAAAAAGTAACCATCGAAGAGTAACATTGCCTCGATGCGAACTCTATTTGTGGGCGATTTGCACCTAAGTGCCGATCGCCCCGATATCACCCAAGCTTTTCTTACGTTTCTCGATACTCAACTTCACGACACTGATGCATTATACATCCTTGGTGATCTCTTCGAAGTATGGGTTGGTGACGACATCGCTGAACCTTTTGCTAACCAACTTGCTGATGCAATAAAACAAGCCTCAAAAAAACTGCCTATTTACTTTATTCATGGCAATCGGGATTTCCTAATTGGCAATGCATTTGCTACACGTAGCGGTATGACACTGTTACCTGAAGTCTATACTTTAGATTTATATGGGGTAGCTACAGTGATTTTGCATGGCGATAGCCTCTGCACCTTAGATAAACCTTACCAGCGTTTTAGAAAATTTCGAAATATGAGCTGGGCCAAGTGGCTTTATGCGCATTTACCGCAATCTAAACGACTTGGTATTGCCAGTAAACTACGAGCAAAAAGTCAGAGCAGTAATCAACAAAAAAGTTATAGCATTATGGATGTTGAACCTGAGGCTGTGCTTGAGCTACTCGATGAGACGAAAACCAAGCAGATGATCCACGGTCATACTCATAGACCCGCAATTCATCAACTTAACAATGGTAAACGCCGTATTGTTGTTGGGGATTGGTATGATCAAGGCAGCATGCTAAGTGTTAGTAAAGACTGTGTTGAACTGATAGAACTTCCTTTCGGCAAGTAGTTTACTGCTTGCCTCTTTAGGATTCCCCTTTAATGACAGCCTAAGTAAAGACAAGCAATTTAATTGCTTGTCACTGTTGCCAGCGGCGCCCCGCTATGGAACTTAAAATCTTCATCATCAGATAAAATAAGCTCCGCTTCTACTGCGGCAAAATGGGCTACTCTATCACTGATATCGGTAGCTGAAATAGCCTGCGCCAATGTCAGGTAATCTTGATAATGACGGGCTTCAGAGCGCAGCAAGGAATTATAAAACTTCTTTAGCTCTTCATCTAAATGCGGTGCCAACTTAGCAAAACGCTCACAAGAACGTGCCTCAATAAATGCACCAATAATTAATTTATCGACAAGCTTGGCAGGATCATGAGTTCTAACCTCTTTCATCATGCCTTTGGCATAACGCCCCGCGCGAATGTTCTGGTATTCAATACCTCGACTATGCATGATGCCCAGTACCTGCTCAAAGTGATGAAACTCTTCTTTGATCAAGCGTACCATCTTATTGATTAAATCCCTGCCGTGTTCGAAATCATCACGAGCGATAAGCTCTGCTGAAAACTCATTTTTTTTACTGTCTTTGGCCAAAAAAGATTCTGTATTTCTGCCCTTATCATAAACAAATTCTTCATAGGGTTTTACCCAGTCAAGCAGCACTTGGCCACTTTGTTTATCTACGGCATATTTACGGACTAAAAACAGAGCCGTCTGCGCAGCCTTTAGCTCACAGTTACAATGATCGATTAATAGTCCTGTTAATTGCTCAGGCTTCTTTGCCTCTTCAATCCAACTATCTGGCGTTTCGCATTTTAAAAAATTGTAAATTGGCGCTAATAGCTGCTGCATGGCTAAGTTCATCCTGGTCCCATCTCGACCTTGTCAATAGGACACTATTTTATCAGCAATTTTCAGCAGAGTCCTAGCTTAACACCTATGATTAATTTGATAGGCTTGACTCTTAGCAGATTTTGTTTAATAAATAACCTTAGAGCTGTAACAAGTTCGTCTGCAGTTTGGCGAGCCAATTTAATATAAAAGTTAAATGCTAAACGAGGATAATTATAATGATATTGAATCACTTAATGGGGCTATACACTCATCCAAAAGAAGAGTGGCACACAATTGAACAAAACCACGAAGCACTGCGCAGTAGCTTAAGCCATATCGTCATTATTGCACTGATACCGGCCATTTGTGCATTTATTGGGACTTCACAAATTGGGTGGGACTTAGGCGTTGGCGAGCGCCAATTCTTAACAACACAAAGCGCTATGATCATGTCTACAGGCATGTACTTTGGACTAATCGCTGGAGTATTCGCCCTCGCCTACCTCGCTTTTTGGATGGCAAAAACCTTCGATGCAAAACCGAGTTATACCCAAGCACTAGAGCTTGCAGCCTATACTGCTACACCGCTGTTTATGGTGGGCTTAGCGGCGCTTTATCCTACACTGTGGTTTATCATGGTTGTCGGGCTTGCAGGCCTTGCTTACTCGGTTTACCTGCTTTATACCGGTGTACCGATTATTATGAATATCCCAGAGGAAAAAGGCTTTATTTACGCAAGCTCTGTTGTGACTGCTGGCTTAGTCTTGCTGGTCGGGCTAATGGCTTCGAGCGTCATTCTTTGGAGTGTCGGTTTTGGCCCTATGTATCAATAAGCTCACTTTGACTACTTTCAACTCTTTATATTGATAGGTATTCATACCAATCAATATCACAAAGTAAGCCAGCGAACTCCAAAACACAAGCAACAAAAAAGCCGACATTATGTCGGCTTTTTTAGTGTTAATAAGTACTTAGATTAGGCTTACTCGAAAGAGTCTCTTAGTGGCACGGTTAAGTTAAACACTAACGCGTCCTCTGTAGAATCTTTACTGTCTGCGCAGAAGTAACCTTCACGCTCAAACTGATAAGCTTTTTCAGCTTCTGCAGTGATAAGGCTAGCTTCTACTAAACCATGCTTAGTTGTTAACGAGTGCGGGTTTAGCACTTCGTCAACAGACTCAGCAGCAGCTGGATTAGGATCGCTGAACAATCTTTCATATAAGCGGAACTCAGCAGGCTTAGCTGTTGTTGCTTCAACCCAATGGATCACGCCTTTAACTTTGCGACCATCACTTGGGTTTTTGCCCAACGTTTCATCGTCATAAGTACAGAAGATCGTAGTGATATTACCATCAGCATCTTTTTCACAACGCTCAGCTTTAATCACATAAGCATTACGCAAGCGCACTTCTTTACCTTGAACTAAACGCTTGTACTTCTTGTTTGCTTCTTCGCGGAAATCATCTGCATCGATAAATAGCTCACGACCGAAAGACAATTCACGCTTGCCCATCTCTTCCTTATTAGGATGATTTGCTGCGTTAATGATCTCAACCTGACCTTCTGGGTAGTTTTCGATAACCACTTTCACCGGGTTAATCACTGCCATTGCACGAGGAGCGAACTCGTTAAGCTCTTCACGAATACACGCATCAAGCATTGCAACTTCGACCATGTTGTCTTGCTTAGTAACACCAATACGCTTACAGAATTCACGAATAGACGCAGCGGTATAGCCACGGCGGCGGTAACCCGCAATCGTAGGCATACGCGCATCGTCCCAACCTGTTACTAGGTTGCGTACCACTAAGTCATTAAGCTTACGCTTTGACATTAATGTGTATTCAAGATTCAATCTTGAAAACTCGTACTGACGTGTTCTGTTTGGCGCTTGGAAGTCATCTAATTGATCTAGCACCCAATCATACAGTCTACGGTTATCTTGGAATTCTAGCGTACACAATGAGTGGGTAATGTTTTCAATCGCATCAGAAATACAGTGAGTAAAGTCGTACATTGGGTAAATGCACCACTTATCGCCCGTCTGATGATGATGAGCAAAACGAATACGGTAGATGATTGGATCACGCATACACATAAATGGTGATGCCATATCAATCTTAGCTCGAAGCGAACACTCGCCTTCTTTGAACTCACCTAAACGCATTTTTTCAAATAACGCCAAGTTCTCTTCAACTGAGGTATCGCGGTATGGGCTGTTCTTACCAGGCTCTTTAAGCGTACCGCGATATTCGCGAGTCTCTTCACCATTTAAGAAGCACACATAAGCTAAGCCTTTAGTGATTAATTCAACCGCGTACTGATGTAATTGGTCAAAATAGTTTGATGAATAACGAATATCACCATCCCACTGAAAACCGAGCCACTGCACATCAGCCTGAATAGAATTAACGTAATCGATATCTTCTTTTTCAGGGTTGGTATCATCAAAACGTAAGTTACATTGACCTTTATAGTCTTGTGCAATACCAAAGTTTAGGCAGATAGACTTAGCGTGGCCGATATGAAGAAAGCCGTTTGGCTCTGGTGGAAAACGAGTTTGAACACTCGTGTGCTTACCAGTAGCGAGATCTTCATCTATGATGTTACGTATGAAGTTACTAGGACGTACTTCAGTGTCCACATGACTCATGGAATTCCTCTTTGCGAACGATGATTAAAGACTAAAAATGCATAATCCTACAGATCTTGTAAAGGATCAACGACTGAGGTTTAAAAACCTCTCTAATGGCTATTTTTATAGCGCAAAAAGCAGCGAATCATCGCTGCTTTTTATTATTTGATCACAGTATACGCTATTCGCGTTATTCAGTAATCACTTTAATGCCAGGGATAATGGTCTGTGTTTTCTTACCCTTTTTCTTTAGCCAGAGATAGAAGACAACTAAAGCTATTACGAAAAATCCTATCCATAAGCTTGATTGCAATGGGTGTTGTGCAAACGTTGCGCCTTGATAGAATACGGTAGCAACACCATAAGCTAAAGCAAATGTCCAAAGCCCTGCAAATCTTGCCCAACGGCTACCAAACTCGTTCACCAATGCGCCCATAGCTGCTACGCAAGGTGTATATAACAAGATAAACAATAAGTAAGCAAATGCAGCAGTGACCCCAGCGAAACCAGCCTGCAGTGCGCCAAAGGTCGACGTATCCACTTCAAGCTCTTCAGATGCAGCCTCTACCGATGACACATCCCCCACTGAAATCGATAACGGATCATCAGGGGCAATACCAAATAAATTCTCAGGGATTGTTGCTAGCGCTTCACTAAACGTGTCGCTTATTGGCGCTAAAGCTTCATCACCCGCACCGGCATCTGAATAAAGGCTATTTAGAGTACCTACTACGGCTTCTTTTGCAAAAATCCCCGTAATAATACCTACTGTTGCTGGCCAGTTATCTTGCTCAACGCCCATAGGGGCAAATAACGGGGTTACTTTTTGGCTCACTACACTCAATACTGACTCTGAACTATCTTCATGACCAAATGAGCCATCAGTACCGATTGCATTAACAAAGTTAAGCAGAGTCACTACAATCACAATCGTTTTACCCGCGCCCATGATAAAGCTCTTGGTACGCTTACCCGTTCGCGCCATGACGGTCTTGAACTTTGGTTTCTCGTAGCTAGGTAGCTCCATAACCACTGCGCTGCTAGAACCTGGAAGTAAGGTTGAGCGAAGTAATAATCCAGTACCGATAGCAGCAAAGATACCAATAATATAGAGCAAGAAAACTAAATTCTGACCCGATTCAGGGAAAAAGGCTGCTGCAAATAATGCGTAAACAGGTAGTCTTGCGCCACAAGACATAAATGGCGCCATCATACCAGTAACAATGCGCTCACGCTCACTGCCCAAAGTACGAGTAGCCATAATCGCAGGTACTGAACAACCAAAGCCCACAATCATAGGCACAAATGCACGGCCCGGTAGGCCAATACGGCGCATTAAGCCATCAACTACAAACGCAGCGCGCGCCATATAGCCAGAACCTTCTAATACCGATAACGCTAAGAATAACGCTGCGATCACTGGAATAAAAGTGGCGACCGTTTGAATACCTTGACCCACACCACCAGCAATAATGGTGACCAACCAGGCCGGAGAACCTAGGCTCGTCATAAATGCGCCTAAGTGATCTACAAATAATGCGCCTGCGGTAATATCGAAGAAATCAATAAATGAACTGCCCACGTTAATACTGAACATGAACATTAAATACATAACAAATAAGAAAACCGGAATGCCTGCAACCGGATGCAGCACAATTTTATCTAACTTATCGGTGAATGTTTCACGATTATCGCTATCTACTGAGCCGGTAAATACACGCTCAACGAAATCAAATCGCGTTGTCGCAACCATGATCTCAATGTCTTTCCCTTGGCTAGATAATGCCTGAGAGTATTGCTCTACTTCACTCGCCATTTGACTGTTTTTACACTTACCACAGCCTAATCCATTAGCCAGCATAGCCAGAGCACGACCGCGACTTAATGAGTCATCTTGAGCCAATAAATTGGTCACGCCCGCTTCAATTTCTGCGTCGTAATTAAGCACTAATGGCGCTTCAGAAACCTTACCGTCGAGTAAAGCAACAAATTGAAGCTTTATCTTTTCAATATCTTTTTCTTCACGAGAACACACTGCGACGACAGGGCAACCTAACTCTTCGCTCATTTTAGCGACGTCAATCTTAATACCACGTTCGAGCGCCGCATCAATCTTGTTCAGCACAACGACCAACGGAATGCCTAGCTCACGAAGCTGTACCGTTAGGTATAAATGGCGTTCAATATTAGTAGCATCAACAAGGTTGATAATGCCATCAATAGATTGTTCAGCTAGGTATTGCTGTGCAATCTGCTCATCTAACGAGCAATCACAACTATTACCCGCTGGAAGCAGATCGTAAATACCGGGTAAGTCAGTTAAGAAGACATCGGTGCCTTGCAGTGCAAACTGGCCAGTTTTTTTCTCAACCGTCACACCCGACCAATTACCCACTTGCTGGTTAGAACCCGTTAATGCATTAAACAGTGTGGATTTTCCCGCATTAGGATTACCAACAGTTACGCAGTTAAATTGTTTAGCCATTCGCTTTTTCAACCTCAATAATATCTGCTAAATCGCGACGCATACATAATTTACTGCCACGGATATCTAACTCTACGCCCGAGCCCATCGGCGCTCTGCGGATCAAGGAGAATCGAGTATTTGGGGTGATCCCCATCGAAAGGAGTTTGCGTTTAACTACCGCGGGCAAATCTATCTGGCCCACTTGAGAAATTCTGGCTACATCGCCTGGATTCAATTCACTTAACTTCATTGTGCATTCCACCTATTTACAGGCCTCGACTCTCTTTGAAATTAATGCTGATTCTAAAGCAGACAAAAGAGTAATAACTTTACCTAGATCAACATTTCGGACTGTAAACGATAATAATTTTCAATTGTGTTCTCCATTATGTGACAAATATCTCAACTAATAAATGCCTACGCCGAGATAAATTTTCCTGCCGAACCACCACACTAATTAAGAATGGTTATTATTTAACAAATATCAGTTCATTGATTCAACAAACGGCAAGCGTGATCGGTGTCACACTTATCGACTTAGTTCTATATAAATCAGTCTATCCAGTAAATTAAACACACATTTTTGTTATGGGATTGTAATAAACTCACCCTATAATTAAACATTAGTAATTTACATAATTACTAATTTTAAATTATCAAAAAATAATCGCTTTAAAGGCGAATGGGAATGAGATGATGAACAAGAACACTGGATGGTTCTCTAGCGCCTTGGTGCGTCTGCTGTTAATAACCTTAGTGGCATTAAGTACAAGCGTTTACTCCGCTCCGTGGGACGACCAAGATCCACAAGAAGTAGAAGCTATACTCGACAAAAAGTTTGCTGAAGGGAAATACTCCCCAAAAGGCGCTGACTCCTGCTTGATGTGTCATCGGAAAAATGAAACTGTCATGGCGCTATTTGACGGTGTCCACGGCAGCAGTGTTCAAGGATCACCAATGGCCGATCTTCAATGCGAAGCGTGCCATGGTCCCCAAGGTAAACATAATCGTGGTGGTAAAGAGCCCATGATTACCTTCGGTTCAAATTCTCCCGTCCCAGCTGAAAAGCAAAATAGTGTTTGTCAGAGTTGCCATAACAATGACAACTTCATGGCTTGGCAAGGCAATCATCATGACAATGCCGATGTGAGCTGCGCCGACTGTCACTTAGTCCATACAGGGCAAGACCCAATTGCACAGCGAAGCACGGAAGTGGCTGTGTGTACCAGTTGCCATACTCAGCAAAAAGCAGACATGAATAAACGCTCATCGCATCCATTAAAATGGCAACAAATGGTATGTACAGATTGCCATAACCCTCACGGAAGCTTAGCTGACGCCAATCTAAAGCAGATGAGCGTCAATGAAAATTGTTACTCGTGTCATGCAGAAAAACGTGGACCCAAACTTTGGGAGCACGCCCCGGTTACTGATGACTGTGCGACTTGCCACAATCCTCACGGCAGTGTCAATGAAGCCATGTTAACCACAAAACCTCCCATGCTTTGCCAGCAGTGTCACGCATCGGTAGGTCACACATCGAATGCCGTCTTTGGTGGTCAGCCTAACGCGTTTAACGCTGGGCAAAGCTGTATGAACTGCCATTCACAAGTTCATGGTTCAAATCACCCGTCTGGCAAATTACTGCAGCGCTAACAAGGAGTGGCCGTTATGTTTGGAATAAACAAAAATATCAACACGCCGCAGCAACTATCAATACTAGCGCTGGCCATCAGTGCCAGTATTTCCCCTGTGTTTGCAGACGGCTATGGCTTAAAGAATGTCAATAGAGACCAAGCAAACACCGCTGAGTGGGAGTGCAAACGCTGTAACGTTGAATCTGGCTTTAAAGGCAGCGTCGGCGTAGGTGCTGCTTATAATGATGCGTCAGATATTCACTTTGGCAATACGACCGGTACAGATAAAGATGGTGCAGTAGCTCATCTAGAAGCAGACTTAACTAACAAATCCGAGTCTGGCTACCAAACTTCTTTTGTTGCTGACAAGCTGGGTTACGACACTGGCAGTGCTCGCTTAGAAACTGGACGTCCAGGGCAATATAAGCTGGCATTCGGTTATCGAGGTTTTGCCCTATACGACACAAATTATGCCCTAAGCCCCTATACCAATAGCGGTGACGATCTATTGTTGCCAGCAAACTGGCAAGCGGGCGCAGTTACCTCACAAATGCCTAACTTACTCGAGGATGTCACTGACGTTGAATTAAAAATCCAACGAGAACGTTTTTTGGTCGATGCGCAATACAAAAGCTCATTTTATCAAGCTGACATCAATTACCGACATGATAAGCGAGAAGGAAAACGGACTTTCTCTGGAAACTTTCTCACCAATAGTGCAATGCTCGCACAACCAATCGATGACAGCACTGATGAGCTAGGTGCAAAAATTTACTTTAATGGTAACGGCTGGCTCGTTGGCCTTGACTCAAGCTTTAGTCAATATAAAAACGACCATAACGCTCTCAATTGGCAAAATGCTTTTACGCCTACATTTGGTGCCGCCTACGCAGGCCAAAGTGCTGTTTCACCCGATAATAAAGCCTATCGTATTGGCGCCAATGCGCAACTTGGCGGCAACGGGCATCAAATACTGATGCATTTAGGTGTTGCAAGTTTTACCCAAGACGAAGCTTTCTTGCCTGCGACAATCAATGGACCAAGCCCCGCCTTGCCAACAACCAGCCTCGACGGCAAAGTTGATACCACAGATATGAAGCTCAAATACACAGGTCGTGTCATGCGCGGGCTAAGTATCAGGGCGAGCTACGACTATTCCGATAGAGACAACAAAACGGCACTTAACCCCTACCCTCAAGTCATAACCGACAGTTATTATGCCGGTAACGCAATCAACCCTGAGTACGATAGAACCAAGCAACAAGCAAAGGTAGGTGCAAAATATCGCTTTACTCGGACTATCTATCTTGATGCAGGCTATCAATATGATCATAACGACTATAGTGATTTAGACAGGGACTCATTGCAACAAAACGGACTGTTTGCTCGAGTGAGCTATCAAATTACACCGTCTTGGAGCACCTGGTTAAAAGCTGACTTTAGTGACCGTACAGGTAGTACTTATAAAGCAGTCACTACCACTGGTAGCCCAAGTAACCCATACCTTAGAAAATCCTATTTAGCCGATAGAGAGCGCCAAGAGTACCAGCTGAGTGTGAACTATAGCTCAGAGTCCAACCTCTCTGCGAGTGCAAACCTTAATGTCACCAGTGACGACTACGACGATACATTAGTTGGCTTAACAAAGGTCAATACTCAAGGTTATGACGTCTCTGCTAATTATCTATTAAGCGACGATATCATCATCAATGCCTTCCTCAATCAAGATTGGCGTGATAGCGATCAAGCCGGTAGTAGCAATTTTGGCCTGCCAAATTGGTACGTCAATACAGACGAGGAGTCTACCTTAGTCGGCGCAGGTCTCGACTACCTTCAGCTATTAGATAAGAAGCTCGATTTAGGGGTCGCTTACACCTACTCCGATGGTCAAAGTGATACTGAGATAACCCAAGGTCTCACTTCTCCCTACGGTGACTATTTTGCAAAGAAACATAACATCAATGCCTTTGCCAAGTATCAGCTTGGCGAGCAAATGGCGTTACGTTTTGATTGGATATTTGAAAACTATAAAGATTCTGATTGGCTAAACCAGGGGTTAACGGTCGATTCAATTCCCAACGTCTTAACGTTCGGCGACCTTAGCCACAATTATAGTGCTCACTATGTTGGCCTAACTTTCAGTTACCAACTATAGCCATGTCAATTAAAAGGAATTCAAGGACATCAATATGAAACGAGTCACTCAATCACTACTAGCTAAAAGTATTCCTCTAACGCTAATTGCCATGTTAACGGCTTGCGGTGGCGACGATGGTTCCCCGGGTAACCCAGGAGAACCAGGAGGGCCACCTGCAAGTGAAATTAACAGCCTGGATATCACTGTAAATGAAGTGCTATTCGACTCAGGTGTAGCAACGGTTAACTATCGCATCACCAATGAAAGCGACGAACCGGTAGTGGGTGTTCCCTCTGCTACGTATATTGCCGCTCAGCTATTACCAATGGGCTATACCAATGCCGGTAATGCCAGCCAATGGCAATATATCACGTCGCAATCTTGCCCTGGTTCTAAATGCCTTGGAGAGTTTGTCGACCATAAAAACGGAAAATACAGCTATACCTTTGATTATGTGAGCGATCGCGATAACGGCTTTTCATTCATCCCCGGAGCAACCCAAAGGATGGTTATCAAAGTGGGCGGGGATTCACTGAGTGATGGCACGAGTTTACCTATCACCAACCAATATTTAGACTGGCAAAATCAGGGCAGTGAGCCTGCATATACCCGAGATATTCTCGTCATGCAGAGCTGTAACACCTGTCATGATGATTTGTCATTCCACGGGCCCGCGGGTAAAGGAAGTTATAACGAGATACAAGCTTGTGTCACCTGTCATAACACTGACAGAGTCAGCAATCCTAGTAATGTATTTGCTCCTATGGTCCACACTAAGCACTTAGCTGGATTTCCAGTGTCTCTGGCTGACTGTCAAACCTGTCACGCTCCCGATGAGTCGCTCGCCCAAAACATGAATTGGACTCGCGTACCGACAATGGAAGCTTGCGGTAGCTGCCATACCAATATCGATTTTCCAGCAGGTCAAGGTCATCCAACTCAGGTCGATAATAGCAACTGTGTTGCGTGTCATAACTCAGACTGGACGATGAATGCACATAGCCAAGCGAATACTGACGCAGTGCTTGGGCAGTTTAAGGCCGAAGTGGTCAGCGCTGAGCTCGTTGGCGATGCCGTTAACTTCTCGATAAGACTATCGAACCCAGCAACGAATGAGGTTTATGCAGACAGTGCCGATAAGCTTAACTTTATAAATGATCTACGTGTTTATGCCAACTGGGGCATTAGTGTGGATTATACGACTCGCAGCGCTAAATCGATAAAGCTGCAAGACGCACAGCCTATCTCTGGCAGCAACGGCATTTACCATTACCAAATTGCTGGGCTCACCTTAAGCGCCGATCCAGCAACAGATAAAGGCACACTCGCCCTTCAAGGTAAGTTATGTAGCGATGCAACTATGTTAGCGAGTTGTGATAATACCGACTCAACCACCACGATAAAGTCTAGCCATCAATTCTTTAGCGCCACTACCATTACAGAGGTCGGTCGAAGAGTCATCGTCACCAACCAAACATGTGGCAGTTGTCATGGCGATCAACAGTTGAACTATCACGGCTCTCGCAACGATCTTGAAGGCCAGTGCCAAGTTTGCCATAACCGTAATATGCAAGCTGACGCAGGCTCTGATAATCCTGGTGCATCAACGGCCGATTATAAGCATCTTGCTCATACTCTGCACGCAGGCTCCAGGGAAAGTTACCCTGACATCAACTACCCAGGCAATATTGGCAATTGTGCTCAATGCCATACAACTGATGAAGCCGGCACATTAACAGCCGCCCTGCCTCTAAACACAGCCGTGCAACCTTTGGCCTTTAATAACGGAACCTTTACCAGTGCAACATCTGCCATTTGTAGTGATTGCCATTTAAGTGAAACGGCCAAATCACATATGACTCAACAAGGTGGTGTATTTAATGGTACCGAAGCTGACGCTATGGCGGGCACTGAAAGCTGCGCCACATGTCACGGTCAAGGGGCTGCGTTCGATGTCTTAAAGGTTCACCCAATACAGTAAGCGCAGAGGCCTAGAACTGAGGTTTTAGGCCCTGTTCTTTAAATAAACAGTTTGTGATGTAAAACAATTAGCGACATAAAGAATGGAACGCATAATTATGGATAACAAAATTCGACACTTAAAACTGAGTTTACTTGCACTCACCGCTTCAGCGCTGCTTTTTGGTTGTAGCGATGGTAATGACGGAGCCGACGGAAAAGATGGTGTAGTTGGAGTCAATATCGATTCAGCCACTAGCGTCCAGGCGCAATTTTCAGAAGCGACTGTCACTGATGGTACCGTAACAGTGAACTTCAACCTAGAAAACGCTAACGGCGTAGCTGTGCTGGGTCTAGATAAAGACTATGACTTACGCTTTGGTATTGCACAGCTTGCCAAAGTAACTGAAACCATTGATGAGGTCGAGTACGACAGAGGTTATCAATG
The DNA here is from genome assembly GCF_052977065.1 of Shewanella sp. 125m-1. Taxonomy (NCBI): domain Bacteria; kingdom Pseudomonadati; phylum Pseudomonadota; class Gammaproteobacteria; order Alteromonadales; family Shewanellaceae; genus Shewanella; species Shewanella sp. 125m-1. The sequence goes on along the minus strand of NZ_JBRILT010000044.1, from coordinate 13,187 downwards.
GCAGGCTTATATTAATGCACTGAAAGAGCCTGGCACTCCACCTGCTGACACGAGCGACCTAAATCCATCGCCGCAATATCAAGCCAACGTTGAAGCTGCCAAGAACTGTGAAGATTGTCTGGTCGATAATGGTGATGGTAGTTACAGCTACACCTTTCAACAAAATATTGCCAACGTTACTGAACCACTCGCAATCACCTACGGTGAAGATAATACCCATAGAGCAACAATGGAGTTAAAACTTCCCCAAGCAACGGCAAACGCACACTACGATTGGCAACCCTCAACAGGTGCTACGACAGACATTCAAACGCGTAATGTCGTGACAATTGAAACCTGTTATACCTGTCATCAGCCAGAGAGTCTTGAGCTTCACGGTGGCCGACGTATTGCACTAGCCAATTGTGCTAGCTGCCATACATCTACCTCTGGCGACCCAGAAAGTGGTAATAGTGTTGACTTTACCTACATGATCCACGCAATTCATAAAGGCGAAGATAGAGAAACCAGCACACCCGACGGTATGGTACCAGCGCCATACAAAATTGTTGGTTACGGTGGTAGCGTACACGATTACGGTAAAGTTATGTTCCCGCAAAAGCCTGCTGCAAACTGTGCCTCTTGCCACGTTGAAGGCGAAGGCGCACCAGCAAATGCAGACTTGTTTAAAGCTGACTTAAGTAACACAGCTTGTATTAGTTGTCATACAGAGAAGCCATCTCAAAACCATAGCAGTACCAATTGCGTAGCTTGTCATAACTCAACCGACACTTACCCGGGTACAGGTAGTGCAGAAAAACGTCACGGCGATGTATTAAAGGCATACGTTGACGCCAAAGCCATGGGAGTCATGTTCAGTAATGTCGGCCTTGACGGTAATGGTAAACTCACATTTGACGTTCAAATTCAAGATAGCAATGGCGCTGCAATTGGTTCTGAGTTTATCGAAACAGGCACCCGTGTAGTTGTAGCCTGGGACACTAATAAAGACTTCCCTGCTTATGCCACTGCACCATATAGCCAGCGTCGATTCAAGCTATCAGACGGCACCTATGATGCGGCAACGAAAACCTTCACGATTGTGGGTAGCACATTTGATATGCCAGCAGATGCTGATGGAAAGACCTTTCAGCTTTGGTCAGCAATCGAGGTCTGCTTCAATAATGGTGGCTACGGTGTAGCAGAAATCGTTATGACAGAGTGCTCCGACAAAACTCGCTCGGTAGCGGTTAAAGAAGCGCCTTATCAATTTGTGTGGTCCGGCACAGGAGTCGATGACACTATGCAGGCTGCTATGCGCCGCTCGATTATTGACGCCGCAAAATGTCAAAGCTGTCACAACCAGGAAAATTACCATTACAACAATGGGTATAACTGTCAGACCTGTCATACATCAGACAAGACAACTAAAACCGATAGCACTTACCCTGGTGGTAAGAAAGCCACTAGTTATGCATTTAAAGCACACGAAGCTGATGGACATTACCTAAAATATGCTGGTGTCCAATCTGGTACTGTGCTGAAAACTGACTGCTCAACCTGCCACACCTCTGATGGTATTCAATTAGGTCGAGCTAGCGATCGAGTATGGCGCTACGGTGATACAACAACTGGCGCTGATATATGGGTTTCATCTGATGCGGGCGCTTGCCTAAGCTGTCACCAGAAGTACCTAAGTGACTCTGGTGCAAATCATATCGTTGCAAACGGTGGTATTTTAGATGGTATGAGCGCAGATGATGTGAGAACTCGAGCTTCAGAGGCCTGTTCTACCTGTCATAATCCAGCGCAGTTAATGCAGATCCATGGTAACTAATTGTGGATATGATTAACACTCGCTAAAGTAAAACTAAAAAGAGGCTACGGCCTCTTTTTTATAGCCCTCTCACCGCTTCGACAAACATTAAGTTCAACAGCAAGCTGATTGATTTAACATTACCACCAACAAGACTCAACTCAACACAAACATCAAACGCTCACTGAATAACATTCAACCCCTACAATGTAAAAGTTTGGTTAAACCTCAAAGCTCATCCATGGCGGCATGTTTGATTCAAATCAATTTCCTATACAAATTAACCTAATTGCTTAAGCCTAACTTAAGCTTTAACCGCTCAAAATTAACACTGGTTTAAAGCTGGCCTTAGACACGATATAACTATATGTAAATAATGGGTATTAACATAATTTAACACCCTATTGTTCAGCAGATGACTCAGTTCACATTTAATCCCCTCACCTCAAAGTCAGCGACCTCTTTTGAGTAAGATCATGTTGAGGAAGATCCTCATGCTTAAAGAGGTACAAACCTCACAGCAGATATAACCTATGCAGGGAATAAAAATGATGATGAATCGGTATAAACTTACAAGCGCTGTAAAATCAGCCATCGGCATCGGAGCGTTTGCAATTGCTCTGATCGGTTGTGGCAGCGACGGCAAAGATGGCGAAGACGGTAATAATGGCAATATCGGCATCGATATCCAACAAGCGACTAGCCTCAAAGCCAATATCTTACATGCAACAATCACTGAAGGTGTTGTTGCCGTAGACTTTGAACTGCTAACGGCTAATGGCGTTGCGGTATCAGGCTTAGAGTCATTCGATGACATTAACGCCTTAGGCTTTGGTATCGCAAAGCTTGATGCATTGCAAAAACGCGACCGTCCGTTGCCAGGCTTTGACAGCCCTGAGCCGGAAGCGACGCCGATGAAAGGAGAGAAATCATCACAGTGGGTTAGCTATATTAATAGCATCAAAATCCCTGGTAGTATCGCCGATGGTCAAGCGTTACCAGAAGGATGGGATAAACATCAAGGCCCACAAATTCAAGCGAATATTGAAACTAGCTGTAAGACGGCCTGCATCGAAGTACTCGCTCACGGTGAATATCGCTACACATTTTCTAAAGCGCTCAACCAATACGAGCAAATTGAAGGCTTAGATACCGAGTTTAAAAGTGAGTTAACTCACCGCATCACGCTAGAACTAAAGCCGACCAATGTAGTCAGTAACGCAACCTTAATTAACACCCATTACGATTTCATTCCAGCTCTTGATCGCGAAGCCGAAGCGGATGAAACCCGTAACTTGGTAGATCTACAAGAATCATGCATTCGCTGCCACAATGACAACTACGAGCACGCATGGGCACCTAAGCTATCAATGCATGGTGGTAAGCGCATTGAAATCGAGAACTGCGTCGTCTGCCATACCACCTATTCAGGTGATCCAGAAACTGGCGCGACTATCGATATGGGCTCTATGCTGCACCAGATCCACAAAGGTCAATACTTTATGATTGGTTATGGCGGAAAAGCGCACGACTACAGTGAAGTCACCTTCCCAGCAGATGCTAAAGCGTGTCAATCTTGTCATATCGAAGGCGAAAACGCGCCAGCTCAAGCGGAGCAGTTTCACTTCCATAGACAGGAAGCCTGTCTAAGTTGTCACGAAAAATTCGCAGCGCCTGAATGGGATGGTACAGCCCGTGGTCTATTCCACTCTGAGCAGTTCCCACAATACGTTGAACGTGATTGCGCAGCTTGTCATGCCGATGACAGTAACCCTATGGGCGCGGCGAAGTTCCATTTAAGAAGTGAGTTGGAACGCGCAATAGTTAAACAAGACTTTAATTTCGAAGTCACTAATAGCGCAATATCGTTTGATGATGCAACTGACGCAACCTTGTCATTTACCGTCACATTTGATACTGCACTTGAGTCATCGCCTAGCGAGTTGTCGTTCTTTAAAGACCTAAACGTAATTGCAGCAGGCTCGACAGAAACTGATTTCAATAACTATGACAGAAGCCATAAAAATAGAAAGTCGTGGAATGTTGCTTCGTCTGCATTAATTGAAAGTGGCATCGTTTCTGTTAAAACTGAAGATAACAAGTCATACGACTATGCCATCAACAGTATAAATGCTGCTGATTTTGGTACTCAAAACTCAGGTAGCCTATTTGTCGGCGCGCGTTTATGTACGAACCCAGATAGTGAAGAGGTGATAGCCTGTGACGATGAAGGTGTTGTATTCACCACCATCAATGCTGACTCAACAACATTTGGTATAATTCAAGATAGTCGCCGCGTTGTATCTTCCGATAACGCTTGTCAGGGTTGTCATGATAATAGCTTAGACATTACTAAACATCATCCAGCAAAATCTAGCTCGTGTGTAGCATGTCATTCGCCAGAGGCGACCGTATTGAATAATGGATCATTTACTGATGGCTCTTGCGCTTCATGCCACACAGCAGAATTAACCCAACGTCATAATGGCCGTGAGCTTAACAACGGTTTTGACTATAAAGTCTTAATTCATACGCTTCACGCAAACAAGCGTGACTTACGTCAAGGCAGTGAACAGATCACCTTTACCAAGCATTATGGTGATTGTGCTTCTTGCCATGATAAAGGGCAATTAGCAATGAGCGATACCGCAACGTTACCAGCGGTTATGGCAAAGCTTGACGGAGAAAATGTTGAGTACTCTCCAATTGCAGCTGCTTGTGGCTCATGCCACACAAAAGAAAGCTTCGGTGCTCACGTAGAATCTAACGGTGGCGTATTTGGTGCCCCACGTGGTACTTATGACGGCACAGAAAGCTGTGCAACTTGTCACGCTGAAGGTAAATCTTTCGGGGTAGACAAAGTACATCCAACTAACTACAAATAGTCTTTAGCGTCCCCGTGATTAACGGGATAGCAGACTTAACTCCACAGCAAAGCGAGAAGTTTATCTTCTCGCTTTTTTTATGTCTAAGAAGCAATCAACCACGAGCATATTGTCGCCACTATGTATCGGTAGCATAACGAAAAAACATCCAAGCAAAGAGGTGAAAACTTAAGCGCCAACCAACCAACATTTATGCAACAAACGGAGTTCTATTTGCGAGCAATTCTTAAACGATAATTAAATTAGTCCTAAAAACACTCTTTTCTGACTACCTCTAAAGAAATAGTCAGATCTCAATCACATAAAGGGGTTAAAACACCTGCTAATTGCTTCCCGCTTAGTTAGCCTTAGAAATGGAAATAAAATTCCACACATTAATTACGGGTTAAAGAGAGTCATTCTCATACAACTAATGTAATTGGTGATGAATAAAACTATTGCAGGGACAAAAAATGATGAAAAAATTTAATCTAAGCGCTGCTTCAAAAGCATTGCTTACAGCCGGATTGCTATCACTAGCAATGACAGGTTGTAGCGGTGATGATGGTAAGAACGGTGAAGATGGTAAGCCAGGTCCAGTTGGCTCTCCTATTGGTGAAGTATCACAAGTTAAAGCTGATATCACTTCAGCAAGTGTGAGTGAAGATGGCTTCTTAACAGTAAACTTCAATCTAGCTGATGCTAATGGCGCAGCTGTATTTGGTTTACAACAAAACGATATCGGTGCAGTTTCATTTGGCCGCATGGGCAATGAAGACGAAGTTGGCACGACGGATATCGAAGGCCTACCTCGTAACATCTGGCTAAGCTACTTCAATAAAGACAAAAAAGATGGTTTCTACACAGGCTCATCTTATTTCCAAGGTAAAGACTGTCAAGACTGCTTAACCGACAATGGCGACGGCAGCTACACACTAACATTAAACAAAGCGATTGATACGTTAGGTAAATATGCCTACGACGCTAAAGCTATTACAGGTCTTTATTTAGGTGTTAAATCAGCTAACGATGCTGGTTCAACACTCGTTGATAATAGCTTCTTCTATTGGCAGCCAAGTTCTGACACCAAGCAAGACAAGCCAAAAGCAATGATTGCTGATACTACATGTCAGTCTTGTCATCGCCCAGGTCATGCTGGTGAATTGAAAATGCATGGCGACAAGCACATTACTCTTGAGTCTTGTACTTTCTGCCACACAGATTACAACAGTTATCCAAGCAAAGCTGATCCTTCTAAAATAGTAGATGGTTCTATTAAAGCGTTGGCTCACAATATTCATAGCCATTCAGTTTATGATCCAACAGGAATTTATCCACAGTCATCTTCAAATTGCCTGACATGTCACCAGCCAGACGACAAACTGGCACAAGTTCATGAATGGAAAGCTGATTTAGATGCAGCTACTTGTTTAAGCTGCCACAATGCATACTCAGTACCTGAATGGCATTTAGATGATAATAGTCAAATAGCTGAAGACAAGAAAAACTGTGTAAGCTGTCACAGTGCAGAAACCAAAGGCTATCGTGGTGCAGAGCGCGGTCACTATTCAGAAAATGCTAACAACCTTTCAACTGCATATAAAGTCACTTTCGACAAAGTTACTGTTGCTGATGACAAGTCTAACGTTGTTGTCTTGATGTCTGTTAAAGATGGCGATGAGCTAGTGCCTTTATCACAAATTGACCCCCGAGATTATAAATACGGAGGCAAAAATAGTGCCGTCGTTATCAACGGCGTAAAAGGCGATGACTTCCTAATAAACTACAACAAAGTTGGCGTGGCTGCACCAGGGTTCGGTACTCAAAAGCAATATGCAGTGCAACTTGAAAGTGGACAAATTGAAGTCACTATTCCAGCGAGCGATTTTGATTTAGACAAAGTGCTGGTTGAAGAAACTAAAATTGCACTATCAAGCCAGCTGCATGTTTGCTTCAACCCTCAAGGTGTGCGTGCTGAATGTCAAGTTGTTGAATCTAATGGCACTGCAGTCCTCGGTGATATTGCTTGGTTCGGTGGTGAACCAGTGGGTGATTCAATTCAGATAGATCCAAGTCATCCACAAAAAGCTCCTTACTTAGTGTCAGATACCTTCTACTTCGACCAAGAAGGTAAGCCGTTGACAACAGAAACACCTCGCGTTCAACACGTAGAAATGAGTGCTTGTCAGGATTGTCATACTACTGCTATTACTCACCGTTATACTAATGATATTGATGGTTGTGCAAGCTGTCATAATGGAACTCGTGATAGAGGTACAGGCTCGTCAAACTTAGCTTATATCGTTCACGGTAAGCACTACCTAAGCGAAAGTACACATTATGAGGAAGGCTTCTTCAAGAAAACTGACTGTCAAGCTTGTCACGGTGAGACAGGATTCAGTCTGAAAGAAGTCGCGAACAAAGCAACTGCGCCCGTCGCTTTCGGTACTACCGATGGTGAAAGATTATCAGATACAAATGAGCAAACAGTTGTTTCACCGCAAGCTGCTGCCTGTGTTAGTTGCCATACTAAGCCTTATGCTCTTGATGATTCAGCTATTGCACACATGAAGTCGTTTGGTGCTGTAATAGCAGTAACTCAATTTGGCGAAGGTTATGACGCAAAGTTTGCAATCGGTGTCCCTGCCTCTGAATACGACGCAGAAGCTTTGGCTCAAGGTGGAGAAAGCTGCGCTACCTGTCATACCAATGAAAAAATCATTGAAGCCCACAGTAACTGGACTTTTCCACAGTGGTAATTAATAAAGTACTATAGTAAACCTTTGCTGAGAGGCTCTACCTCTCAGCAAACAAAAGGGAGGCATAGCCTCCCTTTTTAATGGGAACAATTATCAACACCCATTAAACACTTTATTACATTTATCACTAACATAAGCTTAATAATTTCAACTTTTAACCTCTCTAGCCTCTCCCCTGCATACCTCTTTAGAAATAGACAGATCTAGGTCACATCTTGGCACCTGTTATGCAGATTTTAGCCCTGCATTACGTTAGCCTTTCCTTGGGGAATCTTATTTCCAGCATTGACTTAAAACGGAAATTAAAAAATTACAGTCGGCCTCACTAAATTGAGCCACACGTTTAAGACAGTGCCAAACCTATGCAGGGAAAAAATGATGAATACTAACAAATCTAAAATAGCGCTGCTTCTAGCAGCTGGTGCTGTCTCTATGGCCCTAACAGGCTGTGGTGGCGACGACGGTAACGACGGTAATCCTGGCAACCCAGGTGGCCCCGCTGCCGATGTAATCAATGTACTTAATCTAAAAGTGACCGATGTCACTTATGCTGATGGTGTTCCGACCATCAATGTGTTTGCGACAAACGAAGAAGACCTACCTGTTGTTGGTCTTAAAGATCTTGAAGTGTACAAAGCAGTGCAACTTGTCCCCCAAATTATGGGGAGCAGTGCACAGTGGCAACCTATCGGCAGCCAAAAAGAATTTGTTGACCAAAAAAATGGTAACTACAGTTTCACAATTCCTGTTGAAGGCTATAACTCAGAGCTGACTCAGCGTTATAACATCGTAGCCAAAGCTTCTACATTACAAGATGGCGTAACAGCCGTGCCACGCACCGAGCTATCGCAAGATTTCTCTGGTGCGGGTTATGCAGCAACTTACACTAAAGATATCGTTGCTACCGAAACCTGTAACACTTGTCATGCTGACGGTGCACCACTTTACACCGGGCTATCATGGCATTCATATACGGATTCAGAAACGTGCGCCAACTGTCATACTCAAGAATTGGCGGATGACAAACAAAGACCAGAACTACTCTTTAGCTACCTTGTTCACAATGTCCATAATTCAGCACAAGGTTATAAGGTTGACAAAGAGACTGGCGAATTCACTCAAGATGCGAAGACCGCTCACTCTCTACTTCAAGACAAGTGTACAACTTGTCACGTTGCGCCAGAAGAAGGCAATACAGAACTAACAGAATGGGGCAACTGGTCAAGCGTTCCAACCATGGAAACCTGTACTAGCTGTCACAGCGATATCGACTTTAAAGCGGGTCAAGGTCACTCTCAGCAAGCTGACAACTCAAACTGTATCGCTTGTCATAACGCCAGTTGGACAGAAGAGCTCCACACCGAAGGTTTTGCTCAAAAGAAAGCCTTCATCGAGCAGTATGGAATGGAAGCGAGTTTAACTGCGGTTAAAACGAACACCGACAGCGACACTACGCTAAGTGTGACCATTACTGATGCTGCAGGAAGTGCGATTGACGCAGCTACTTTTGTTGGCAAAATTAAGCAGCTAGAAGCTATCACTAACGTTGGTCCTAACTACCCAATCATGGGTTACAACAATAACCCTATTAATGATGAGCATAAAGTTCTTATTAACTTAGTTAAAGATGGTGAGTTATCTGTTGCTCCAAAAGTTGAAATTATTGATGGTAAGTTCGTAACGGTAATCAAAGCTCTACCTTACGGTGATGCAAAAACAGATACTGACACCGCGTTCAGTTTAATCGGTCTATCTCTATGTAATGATGGTGAGACAGCAGTTAAGTGTGAAGAAGGTGTATCACATACTAGTATGAAGGCCGCTATGGCTCACGGTACTTTATCTGGTCAAGCGCCAAGCGTACGCCATACCGATTCAGTTAACTTTAAAGCGTGTGAAAGCTGTCATGGCACCGAATGGGAACTTCACGAAAAGTACCATGCTGGTTTTGTGATGACAGAACAGCTTGGCCGTGAAAATGCTGACGGTGAAATGGTTGTTGGTGTTGACGCTTGTGCAACTTGTCATACTCCTGACGGAGTCGGTTATTCTGGAAACTCATTAGCACTAGAGATGAGACTGCATAAGACACATAGCCAAGGTGACTACGCAGTTATCGCAGGCATGAACTGTGATCAATGCCATAGCGACTTCAATCGTGACGCATTCAAGAAGAAAGGTGCTATCGAAACATCTAGTGGTGCATACAGCACACCTATTGCAGCAACCTGTGTGTCTTGTCATAGCTACAACATGGACAGCTTCAAAGCCCACGCAGAAGGCCAAGGCGCGATTGTTAATAACTCTGAAATGACAAAACAACAAATTAGCGATGCAGCTCAGCTAGAAACCTGTTTCTTCTGCCACGCGCCTACTCCAGGCGATCACACTGCGGTAAAGATGTAATTTGCGCAACACTCAATGACTCTCGTTGTTAACGACTTAGTTAACGCTTGAGTCCAAGAGTTTTGAAAAAAGGGGGAGGCCTCTCCCCCACTTTCTCTTCAAAATTGTGCAAGTTTAGGAAGCTATTATGAAGATCACTAAAAAATTAAAAACCCTACTGCCAGCCTTGATGGCGACGGCTGTACTGTCACTTGGTTTTGCTCAGACGGCGACTGCGTCAAAGTGGGATGCTAAGATGACGCCAGATGAAGTTGAAGCCACACTGGATCAGAAATTTGCTGAAGGTAAGTACTCACCAAAAGGTGCTGACTCTTGCCTTATGTGCCACAAAAAATCTGAAAAAGTGATGGACCTATTTAAGGGTGTTCACGGCTCAGTTGATTCAAGCAAGAGCCCTATGGCTGGCCTTCAATGTGAAGCGTGTCACGGCCCAATGGGTAAACATAACCGCGGCGGTAACGAGCCAATGATCGCTTTTGGTCCTGATTCAACACTGAGCGCTGAGAAGCAAAACAGTGTTTGTATGAGCTGTCATAAAGACGACAAGCGTATGGATTGGAATGGTGGACACCACGACAATGCAGACGTTGCTTGTGCTTCTTGTCACTCGGTACATACAGCCAAAGACCCTGTTCTTTCTAAGAACACTGAAATGGAAGTGTGTACTAGCTGTCATACTCAGCAAAAAGCGGACATGAACAAGCGTTCAAGCCATCCAATGAAGTGGGCGCAAATGGTGTGTAGCGATTGTCATAACCCACACGGCACCATGAGTGATTCAGATTTAGTTAAGCCTAATGTTAACGAAACCTGTTATTCATGCCATGCAGAGAAACGCGGCCCAAAACTGTGGGAGCATGCACCCGTTACTGAAGACTGCGTGACATGCCACAACCCACACGGCAGCGTTAACGAAGGCATGCTAAAGACTCGTGCTCCACAGCTTTGTCAACAGTGCCACTCATCGGCACATAGCGGTCAAGCGCTATTTGGCAACACTGAACAAGGTTCAACTGTTGGCGGTAACGCAATGACTGGTGGACGTAGTTGTTTGAACTGTCATAACCAGATCCATGGTTCTAACCATCCATCTGGCCAACTATTCCAGCGCTAACGGAGACGAGAAGATGAAATTCAAATTAAATTTAGTCACGCTCGCTTTGCTTACCAACGCCGGTATGTTTATGTCTGGTGCAGCTATCGCAGCTGATGGTTATGGCATTCAAAATGCGAACACCGAAAAAGTAAAATTCGACAAGTGGGTGTGTAAAAACTGTAAAGTCGAAAAAGGCACTGTAGGTACTGTTGGCGTAGGCGCGGGTTATAGCGACAGCGATGATATTCGCTCCGCGAATGCCTTTGCAACTGAAGGCGGCTTTGTCGGTAAAGTTGACGCCGATGTGAAATACACTGGCGAAAATGGCTACCAAGCCACTATCGAAGCTGACAATTTAGGCATGGAAAATGGTCGTGCCGAGATTAATGTCGGTAAGCAGGGTCAATACAACTTGAACCTAAATTACCGTCAAATCAAAACTTACAAAACCGATGAGGCGATGAGCCCTTATCAAGGTATTGGCGGTGATGATCTAACGCTTCCTGGCGATTGGGTTCATGCCGGTAGCACACAAGACATGACCAGCTTGTCTTCAAGCTTAAACCCACTTGAGCTTTCACTTAAGCGTGAACGTGCTGGCTTAGGCTTTGACTATACGTTTTCAAATGAGCAAGGTGAATCATTATGGAGCACCTACGTTAATTATCAACGTGAAGACAAAACTGGTCTTAAACAAGCATCTGGTAGCTTTTACAACCAGTCAATGATGCTTGCAGAGCCTGTTGATTACACAACAGATACTGTTGAAGCTGGCGTACGCTTCTCTGGAGACAACTGGTTTACTTCGGTTAATTATAACGGCTCTATCTTCAAGAATGAGTATAGTGAACTGTCGTTTGAGAATGCGTTTAGCCCAACCTTTGGCGCGCAAACTACTGGCTACATGTCACTCGATCCTGATAACGAAGCCCATACGGTATCTGTTCTTGGTCAATATGTTGCTGGCCGAACAGTGATGAATGGCCGTTTTTACTTAGGCCAGATGACTCAAGATCAAGACTTCAATACATCGGGTTATGGTTATCAATTGCCAAGTGAATCACTTGACGGTCGAGTCGACACGCGCGGCGCCACCCTAAAAGTGGTTTCTCGTATTAATCGTCAGCTACGTTTAAACGCAAGTTATGATTATAGCGACCGTGATAACAAGACCAATGTTGAAGAGTGGACGCAGATCAGCATCGATTCTACTACGGGTCAAGCGGCTTACAATACGCCATACGACATCACCACTCATAAAGCTAAGCTGGGTGCAGACTACCGTCTTGCTCGCGGCCACAAGCTTGAAGGTGGCTTTGACTACCGTAAGGATGAGCGTAGCTATTCAGATCGTGAAACCACTGATGAAAGTACACTTTGGGCTAAATACCAGCTCAGTGCTTTTGCCAACTGGAACATGTGGATTAAAGGTAGCTACGGTCAACGTGATGGTTCTAAGTATCAAGCGTCTGAGTTGACATCTGATGAGTCAAACGACCTACTGCGCAAGTACAACCTTGCCGATAGAAACCGTACTCAAATCGAAGCACGTGTTACCCATAATCCAACTGATAGCTTAACGCTAGACTTTGGTGCACGTTACGCACTTGATGATTATAACGAAACTCAAATCGGTCTGACTGAATCGAAAGATATGAGTTATGACGCTAGTGTCAGTTATCTAATCAATGATGATATGACTGTAACGGCTTTCTATAACCGTCAGAACATAGATTCAGATCAAGCAGGTAGCACTAACCTAGGTGCACCAAACTGGTATGGTACGGTTGAAGATCAATTCGACATTATCGGTGCAGGCTTTAGCTACAACAACTTGATGGAGCAAAAGCTGCGTCTAGGTGTTGATTACACATACTCAGACTCAAACAGTAACACTCAAGTGACTCAGGGTATTACCGGTGACTATGGTGATTACTACGCTAAAGTGCATAACGTCAATGTTTACGCCTTATACAAAGCAACAGAGAAAATGGATCTGCGCTTAGACTATAAGATGGAAAACTATAAAGACAACGATGCAGCCAATGACATCGCAGTAGATGGCATTTGGAATGTGTTGAGCTTTGGTAATAACAGCCATGACTATAATGCACATTTAATCATGCTAAGCGTGAGTTACCGTTTGTAATTCAAGTAAACCTCGGTACATCAAAAAACCCGCTTAATGCGGTAATGCCGTTCACTTAAGGTGAACGGCATTTTTATTTTTGGCATACCGTTGAGGCCTTGGTTTTACTGTTCTGGGG
>NZ_JBRILT010000043.1:0-40497 GCF_052977065.1 Shewanella sp. 125m-1 | reverse complement strand
TTATTATTGAGTTTGAAGACAGACTTGTGAAACATATTAACTAAAACTGCAGTTACACAGAATCTGTTACACCCTCATTATTGTCCTATTTTATAGGTTGCCAGCCTATCGGCATAAACATACCTTTGCTCTGCTTCTATTGTGGGATAGGTTTTTTTTCAACTTCGCGTTTAAGTTCATCGGCTTTTTTACGGGCTTCATTTTCATATTTATCGGCATCTTTTCTCACTTCGAACGCATCCTTGTCAGCCCTGCGCATATCCTCGCTCATATCTTTACGGGCATCACGCTCATACTTATCGGCATCTTTTCTCGCCTCGATCGCATCCTTGTCAGCCCTGCGCATATCCTCATTCATATCTTTGCGGGCCTCACGCTCGTATTTATCGGCATCCTTTCTAGCGTCTTGTGCCTCTTTCTTAGCTGCTTTCATATCCTTATCAGCCACTTTACGTGCTTCACGATCATACTTATCGGTATCCTTTCTAGCGTCTTGTGCTTCTTTCTTAGCAGCTTTCATGTCCTTATCAGCCGCTTTACGTGCTTCACGATCATACTTATCGGCATTCTTTCTTGCCTCGCGCGCCTCTTTAGCTGCCTGTTTTTCTTCTTTTCGCAGCGTTTTGTCTAGCTCTTGCTGCCCCTTATTCAATTCTTTTTGCGCTTGCTTTTCGGCTTTTTGTGGTGGCTCTGCTACTGCACTTGGTGCGAGCACCAACGAGGTCGATACTAGCAGTACACTGACTAGTTGTGTGGCTGTCATCTTCAAACTCCTTTTAGCTTAACCTAAGCAACTGAATAAATGAGTAATTAACTAAGTAATTGACTAAGTAACTGTCTAAGTAACTGTCTAAGTAACTGTCTAAGTAACTGTCTAAGTAACTATAGCTCTGTCGGTAACATTTCAAGCTGCTGCTACCAAAAGAGCAAAATTGAATCATTCAAGTATAGTCAAAATATCAGCGTTAAACGCTTTATCCTCTGTAACTAAGAGCCTAATAGACTTGGGGTTTGTTGCGGACAATTTATAAAAAAAGATTAATGTGAAAACTCCGCGTTTTTTCTATATATGGGATATCTAAAACATAAATAAGTGTGGCAGTATATTCAGCCACAAAGGCATAGCCATAAAAATAAATCAATAAAAATAAAAATTTAGCAACAAACTGGTGTTTTTTTTATAACGCCTTTATCTATTTTCTAGGAGTCATATGAATACAGTCTTTACCATTGGCGAACTGGAATCGTTTTTAATTGCGATTCTGGTGCTTTTCATAGGTCATACGGTTAACCGCTATGTTCCACTGCTTAAGAAATACAATATCCCCGAACCCATTGTTGGTGGGCTTCTAATTGCAGCCCTTATCACTGTGCTGCACTTTAACAATATCACAGTGGCATTTAGCCTCTCGATGCAAAACACCCTAATGCTGATGTTCTTTAGCACCGTAGGATTAGCCGCAAACTATAAGTTATTACTCAAGGGCGGTAGTAAAGTATTCCAATTTCTCGGTGTCGCCTCACTGTTTATCGTTATTCAAAATATCGTCGGCATTAGCTTAGCGAACCTATTGGGTCTAGAGTCTTTCATGGGCTTACTAGCAGGTTCTATTACCCTTTCAGGTGGCCACGGTACCGGCGCGGCCTGGGCGGATACCTTCCAAAGTGAATATGGTGTCAATACCTTAGAGTTTGCTATGGCTGCTGCCACATTTGGTTTAGTCATGGGCGGGATTATCGGCGGACCTGTGGCGCAACGGCTTATTAATAAAAATAACTTAGTATCAAGTTACGGTGTGGGTGGAAATCATCATACCGACCACCCAGATCTGGTAACTTATGATCAGCTTGAAGAGGACAGAGTCACAGCTAAAAGTGTATTAGAAGTCCTGTTTATCATGCTGTTGTGTGTCGCGGGCGCGAAATGGACTAGCGCCATTATTGAAGCCCTAGGAGCGAGCTGGCTCAAGATGCCTGAGTTTGTCTATGCGCTGTTTATTGGCGTAATGATTACCAACTTAACTGAAATATCTCGCGGCTACAAAATCAACAGTGAATGTGTTGACGTTCTGGGCTCAGTCTCGCTAGCGCTGTTTTTATCTATGGCTTTAATGAACTTAAAGCTTTGGGAGATCTTTGATCTCGCCATACCGCTACTTGCCATCTTAGTGGTACAAACAGCCGTGCTGGCGCTCTTTGCCTATTTTGTGACATTCAGAATAATGGGCAGTAACTATGATGCAGCAGTAATGGCGGGGGGCCATTGCGGTTTTGGCTTAGGCGCAACGCCTACTGCAGTGATGAACATGGGTGCGCTAGTATCAAGAACAGGCCCATCACCACAGGCCTTTATGGTGGTACCGATTGTGGGCGCTTTCTTTGTTGATATCGTTAACGCGTTGATCCTCAAAGGCTTCATGATTTTTATTGGCTAGGTTTCAATAGCAAACTGTATTCTAGCCGCAAAAAAGCCAGCGATTAACGCTGGCTTTTTTATCACAGTTTCTAGTCTCAGCTCTTCCTAGGAGCTCGCACCTAGGACCTTCTTTCCCGCCTCAACTTGTCCGGCTTTTACTTGCTCAACCTTGGCATAGTATCTAGAAAGCTTGATATAGATAAGTAAGGATAAAAATATCACCCCACCACCAATAAGCTTTTGGCTTTCAAGGGATTCGCCTAGCACTATCACGCTAAGGATCAGCGTCCAAATCGGTTCTAAGATCATCAAAAGCGCGGCGGTTTCCATACTCACCTTATATTGACCCATCGTCTGTAATAGGTATCGCACAGACGTTGCGATTAAGGTAGATATGGCAAACCAGATAATCAGGTTACTCGAAAACACTATGGTGTGAGGCTGAGTAAAAATCGCATATACCACGCCCACAACCCCCACAACAAACAGCTGCAAGCAGATAGAAACAAGCGGTTTTAAGTTGCCACTGATTCGTTTATTCAGCACGAAATGTACCGACAGTAAAGACGATGCTAGCAAGAACAACAACTGGCTCACTTGCATATTCCAGCCGTTGGTTAGGCTAAGTAGCATCATGCCGCTAATACTCACGGGCAGTGCAATCCAAAAGGCGCGGTTAGGCTTAATTTGAAACAGTAACCAAGCCGTAAGCGGGGCTATAATCATCGCTAAGCTCATGATAAACGCGCCTTCAGATAAGCTCTCACTGATCGACACTGCGTATATCCAAACCTGCAATGCGCCGCCTAGAAATACACCGACACCACAAGCCGATAGCACTTGCTTCAAGCTCAATTTGAGCAAGCTTTTATAGCAAAATGGCACCAAGATCAGGCTTGCCAATATAAAACGCGTTCCAATAAAGACCTCGCCAGGTATCGATTGCACCACAATTTTTGAGGCTATCCACCCCACAGCGGCCAACAAGGTGGCGATAAATAGATACAACACTCCGCGCATTAATAGCACTCTTAAATAGAAGGCCTACAGCCAATTAGCAAATGGGATTAGGGGGTATAGCATGGGTGAAAAGTAATTCTTTCACCGTGCTAATAACAAAAATAGCAATCCCATTTACATGGGATTGCTATTGGCTTGTCGTGCTATTTTAAAGTAAGAACCGCTATTAACGCTACAGATTATACTCAGTGTAATCCGTTAAGCCTTTTTCAGCGCCGCCAAACAAGGTTGCCGGATCATGAGCGGCCAAAGGATAGCCATGCTTTATGCGACTAGGTAAATCTGGGTTAGCCACAAATGGACGACCAAAACCAATCATATCGGCAAGGCCATCAGCAATGGTTTGCGCCGCTTTGTCTGCGTCATATTTACCGGCATAAATCAAAATACCATCAAATGCTGCACGCACTGCATGTTTAAAGCTTTCTGGTGTTTCTGGCGCATCATCCCAGTCCACTTCAGCAAGATGTAAATAGGCAATCCTATGCTTATTGAGCAGCGCTGCCGCTGCGGTATACGTCTCTTCAGGGCTCGCATCCACAGTGCCGTTGAGTGAGGTAAATGGCGCTAAACGCACGCCCACTTTGTCGCTGCCAATAGCATCTACCATGGCGGCAACGACTTCATCTAAAAAGCGTAAACGATTTGCAATGCTGCCACCGTATTCATCGGTGCGATTGTTCGCTTCAGAATCAATAAACTGATTCACCAAGTAACCATTAGCTGCGTGCAGTTCAATGCCATCAAAACCTGCTTCTACGGCATTTAATGCAGCTTGTCGGTACTGAGCTATAACCTGTTCAATATCGTCCTTGGTCATTGCTCGTGGCTCAACCACCTCAACAAAACCAGGCTCCTCAGTACCATTATCGATAAACACTTTAACGCCTTCAGCTTTTAATGCTGATGAAGAGATAGGTTGCTCGCCGCCAATATTATCAGGATGAGTAACACGGCCTACATGCCATAATTGAGCAAAAATCACTCCGCCTTTTGCATGTACTGCGGCGGTAGTTTTCTTCCAACCGGAAATTTGCGATGGGCTATAAATACCAGGCGTCCAAGCATAACCTTGGCCCATTGGTGAGATTTGCGTGCCTTCGGCAACAATTAGACCCGCCGATGCTCGCTGAGCGTAATAAGTGGCCATCATATCGTTAGCTTCATTACCCGGCTGACTCGCTCGCGAGCGGGTCATTGGTGGCATCACAATACGGTTATTAAGAGTATGTCGGCCAAGCTGTACGGACTGAAATAATGCATTTTTCATCTTAAGTTCCTTATCAATAACCCGCTGTATTTACTCTTATAGACGCGCTCAGCTGCATGGCTATCTTGTTCGCCTAAATTGGCTATTAATCTGCTTACGCTACTGATCCGGCTTTAATCCAACAGGATCAGTTCTATTTGGTATCCATCAGGGTCTAGCCCAAATGCGATATGCGGCTCTTGCTAGTTTGTCTCTTGCTAGTTTGTCTCTTGCTAGTTTGTCTCTTGCTAGTTTGTCTCTTGCTAAGAGATTATTGCTAATAGTTTATGGCCGTCATATTAAGACAATTTAGATAAGATGAATAATTATGATATTTTCTGATAACAATAACTTTTTGTTATTAAGAGTTGTACTCAATCTTGCCGATGCAACCTATCCTGACACTGGGTCCGTATCAGCAGCATAAACAAAAAAGCGAACCTTCTGTAAAATACAAAAGATCCGCTTTCAACTATCTTATTACTATTGTTTTAAGCCCAATATGGCTTAAACAGTATAAAGACCTATCACTTAGCGATTAAGACAGGGCTCTACTGAGCCGCTTTCGCTCGTGCACTGTGCAGCTTTTTATAGCTTTCAATCAGTCTTAGATGTGGCTCGATGCCTTCAAGCGCCATGCTGGTTTTAGTTAAACCATAAAAACGCACGTCACCATTAACAGTACCAACGACATTATTCATCACTTCTTCACCAAACATACGCTTGAAGTTATAGATGAAGTGTTCAAGCTCAAGCTCTTCGTCCATCTCAACTTCAAGCACAGCACTAACCGCTTGATAGAATAAGCCACGCTCAACCGTGTTGTCGTTAAACTGTAAGAAACTATCGACTAGCTCCATCGCCTCTTCTGCGGCGCCAAGTGCTAGATAGATTAAGATCTTAAGCTCGATAATAGTTAGCTGACCCCAAACGGTATTTTCATCAAACACAATACCAATCATGGTGCGAATGTCGGTGTAGTTATCTAGCTGACTTTCTTCTAAACGATTCACTAAGTCCACTAACTCTTCATCACTTAATGAGTGCAGATTTAAAATATCTTCGCGGTACTCCAGCGCCTTATTGGTGTTATCCCAAATCAAGTCATCAACTGGATACACTTCAGAAAAATCAGGTACTAGCATACGACATGCTGACGCACCTAACTGGTTAAACTCAGCGGTATAAACCTCTTTACCTAAGTCAGCCAAAATGCCAAATAAGCTGTCAGCTTCTTCCTGGTTGGTACCAGAGAAATCCCATTCGCAGAAATCAAACTCTGCATTGCTGCTAAAGAAACGCCATGAAATCACACCGGTTGAATCGATAAAGTGTTCAACAAAGTTTTCTGGCTCAGTTACCGCCATGCTGTTAAAGGTTGGCTTTGGCACATCGTTCAAACCTTCAAAGCTACGACCTTGCAATAGCTCGGTTAAGCTGCGCTCTAACGCCACTTCAAAGCTTGGATGCGCGCCAAATGAGGCAAATACGCCACCGGTTTTCGGGTTCATTAAGGTCACACACATCACCGGGAATTGACCACCTAATGATGCATCTTTAACCACTACCGGGAAGCCTTGCTCTTCAAGACCATTAATGCCAGCTAAGATACTTGGGTACTTTTCGAGTACTTCCATTGGCACTTCTGGCAGGACAATTTCTTGCTCGATGATTTGGCGTTTAATCGCACGCTCAAAGATCTCTGACAGACACTGAACCTGCGCTTCTTGGATATTGTTACCCGCGCTCATACCGTTACTTAAGAACAAGTTCTCAATCAGGTTTGATGGGAAGTAAACCGTCTCGCCATCTGAATGACGGGTGTAAGGAATAGTACAAATGCCGCGGTCGATATTACCCGAGTTGGTATCAATCAGGTTAGAACCCGCAAGTTCACCTTCTGGGTTATAAATGTCTAAGCAGTATTCATCAAGCATGCCAGCAGGTAATGAGTCGTCGTCTTCCAACGCAAACCATTTTTCGTTCGGGTAATGTACGAACTCGCTATTAGCAATCTCTTCACCGAAGAACTGATCATTGTAGAAGAAGTTACAGTTTAGACGCTCGATAAATTCGCCCAATGCCGAACATAGTGCACTCTCTTTCGTCGCGCCTTTACCATTGGTAAAGCACATAGGTGATGCCGCATCACGAATATGTAGCGACCATACATTAGGAATAATGTTGCGCCATGATGAAATCTCAATCTTCATGCCTAAATCGGCAAGCATACCAGTCATATTAGCAATGGTTTGCTCAAGTGGCAGATCTTTACCCAAAATATAGGTGCTAGCATCGCTATCACTTTGCCCCATCAGCATTGCATTGGCATCTGCATCTAGGTTTTCAACAGTTTCAATCTTAAACTCAGGGCCAGTTTGTACCACTTTTTTCACGGTACAACGCTCAATTGAGCGCAAAATGCCTTGGCGGTCTTTATCTGAAATATCGTCTGGCAACTCAACCTGGATTTGAAAAATCTGGTTATAGCGATCTTCAGGATCAACAATGTTGTTCTGCGACAGTTTGATGTTCTCTGTTGGAATATCGCGCGCCTTACAATACACCTTAATGAAATAGGCCGCACACAAGGCAGATGATGCTAAGAAGTAATCAAATGGACTCGGTGCAGAGCCATCGCCTTTATAGCGGATTGGCTGATCGGCGGTGACGGTAAAGTCATCGAACTTGGCTTCTAATCTCAAATTATCGAGAAAGTTAACTTTGATTTCCATTGAATATGATTTCCACTTTGTTGCGAGCGTTGCCCTTGGCACAGATATCAGCCTGTCACACAAGCATCTAGCTTAATTGTGGATCCAGACTGGGTATCAGCCCTGAGGCCAAATAAACGAATTGGGGGAATTATCGGTGTTTTTGGCGCATTAGTCTTGGGTTAATTACACAAAAGCTCAGATTCACAGCACTGACATCTAGAATAAGCATTGTCAATCAGTATCAAGCTGCGCGCTCATCGAGTTTTTTGCTTCCCAAAGCTTATTGATTCTTATCGGTCTCGCGCTTCACTAAGATAAACGTGAGGTACATTTTCGTCGGCAGTGACAGCACCATGCCAAATGCCACGCAAACGGCACTAATGATAATCCCGGTTACGCCCATAGCGTGGATGGTGTCGTTGAAGTTATGCAGGTAAATCCCAAGCAAGATTAAACATAACCCAATTCCGATACAGGTTTTAAGAATTAAGATTAGCTTTTGGTCTGTGACTTGACTATCTGACACCACGTCGCTCCTTACAATCAGCCTCTTGTAATCAGCTGTTTGCAATGAAGCTCTTGGCAATAAACCTTTTACACTAAACAATGTATGATTATGGCGACACGGTGTTTTTTTGTGCTGATGTAGATCAAGTTTAGTTAAGCTAGCGCTAATTAAAGCTCACTCTGTACAACCGCAAAGCCCTCAATATAAAACTGCAAATAGTCTCTAAGCTGTTTGTTAAAGCTATTTATTCAAGCTACTTGATAACTCGACTTGTGATGGCTGGTTAACCAAAGGCTATCTAATAACTTCACGATTAAAGACCTTTAGCTAAAAGAACTGGCGATTAATGGCCATCTATCGGCAGCGTTACCAAGGCTTTATCTGGCTTGGCATAACTTAAACGTGCCAACCTTTGTGTTTGGTGATAGCTATCAAGCCCTGATACCGCAACACTTTCCAGCGCTTCAATATCAATATAGCCATCGTCTTTTAGGCCTGACTCATCCACCATAATATGAGTGATTTCGCCTATCACTAAGATAGTACCGTTAATTGCCAGTGGCATTATCTCTCGTAGGTCAAGCGAGAATTTAAGCTGACTTTGCGCAACAAAAGGCGCCTCAATACCAGCAACAAATTCAGCTGATAGACCGACTTTATCGAATTCTGACACCTCTTCGGCATAACGCGCTGAAGTCTGATGTGCCTGACGATAAATATTGGCTGACACATGGTTAATGGTATAGCAGCCCATTTGCTCAATATTGCTTAACGTATCGCGCGGTACGCTATCGGGACGAATAACCATCCCCATCAGTGCTGGGCTAGCGCCGAGATGAAAACACGAGCTAATTATCGCCACATTGTTATGTCCGTCTTCACTTATCGTTGCGACTAAATTGGCGCTTTTAAATCCTGATAAACTATTAATCAAGCGTGCGCGCACGCGTTGCTCCATCTGCTCAATGTCGTCAAACCCAATATGTTTCATTATCAATATCCTTATAAATTGTCGATATGGGCGAGTAAATGCTTAGCCCGCTGTAAAATAAGTTGCTGTGTTTGCTCTGGCTTTTTCAGCCAATTGGCGTAAACCATACGTGTGCGTGGATTAGCGCTGAAGTCATCAATATGCTGCTGCAAAAAATGCCAATACAGCGCATTAAGTGGGCAAGCATTATCGCTATGACTTTGTTTAACCTCGTACTGGCAACCACTGCAGTAATCACTCATTTTATTGATGTAGTTACCGCTCGCGGCATAAGCTTTAGAGCCCACAATGCCGCCATCGGCAAATTGACTCATGCCACGGGTATTCGGCATCTCTACCCACTCGATAGCGTCGATATAAATGCCAAGATACCAAGCGTCCACTTCATCAGGATCGATACCGGCGATTAAGCAAAAGTTTCCAGTAACCATTAAACGCTGAATATGGTGGGCGTAGGCATAATCGAGGGATTGTTTAATCGCGTGCTGCATACAGTTCATTTTAGTGTCGCCATCCCAAAACCAGCTTGGCAACTGACGATTAGCAGCAAGGTGATTAAGACTGGCGTAATCTGGCATATTGGCCCAATACACGCCCCTTACAAACTCGCGCCAACCTAGAATTTGCCGAACAAAACCTTCAATTTGCGCCAAGGTGATGGCGCCATCACTTTGCTCAAAATTGCCAATGGCAGTGTCTATCACTTGTTGTGGGCTTAACATTTTGGCATTGAGCGCAAACGACAACCGCGAGTGATACAGGCTCCACTGTTTTTTGTATTCTGTAATCGTGACTTGATCTATTTTGGCGCCTGAACCGGGTGCTAGCGCTAACTCGCCCATGGCAGGCGCTGCGGTCATGTCTAACTCATGAGTCATCGCATCTTGAAAGCGGCCAAAATTGACCAAGCAGTTCCGACAAAAAAACTGCAATAGTTCATTAGCTTGTTTGCGTGTAATCGGCCACAACAGCTCTTTGTGGGCTGCACCAATAGTGGCGACATGATGGCGCTCTAGCCTACGCAATATGGCGCTGACATCGTTAGCAAACATCAGCGGCGCTGGCACAGCGTCAAAGTCGTTTTTTTTAAGCTTCTGCCGATTATCAGCATCATAATTCCACTGGCCACCAGCGGGTTCATCACCTTGCATTAATAGATTAAAACGGCGGCGCAGCTTGCGGTAAAAGTGCTCTAAGCGATGCTTTTTATCTGCTGTAAAATAATCACGAAGTTCGGCATCTGCCAAATAAAAGTGCTCGGTTTCAAACGCGAGACTGGTAATCTCAAGCGAAGCAGCAAACTGCGACAACTGCTGACGCAGCCGATATTCATCAGGTAATTGATACTGAAACTCATTGATTTTATTCTGGTTAATTAACGCAGCTAAAAGCGCTGGTAAGTTCGGATACTGTGCAGTGTCATCAAGAGTAAGGTGCAGCACCTGGTGCCCTGCTTGTTGTAAGGCTTTTGCAAAGGCCTGCATCGCAGCAAAAAAAGCACACACTTTTTGCACATGATGCTTGGCATAATCAGTCTCTTGATGCAGTTCGGCAATCACATACAAGGTCTTATCATCTTGCTGCTGATACCATGAGTGAGCGGCGTTAAGCTGATCGCCTAAGATCAACCGTAAAGTGGTAAATTGCTGATTATGTTGATTCATACATCATTCCTTTACTGCAGAGCATCTTTGTTTTTTAAGCTCTGCTTTTGCCCTGCGCAGCGCTTAGAGCAATACTTAACCTGCTGCCAGTCTTTACGCCATTTCTTGCGCCAGCTAAATGGTCTTTCACAGACTAAGCAGATTTTTGATGCCAACGGATTATTACTCAATATCAAATTCCCTCCACTCAGTCGCTGGCAAAATCAACCCACAGCGCTAATAAACACTAATACGCACAGGTGAGCGTTACAGATTACTCTTGCTAACCAAATGGCGAGCTAAAATATAAGCTATTGCGGGGAGTTGAGCTGCCTAAAGCGTTTTTCTATAAGCAAATTGAACTCATTGTAGGTCAGCCGCTTTTGATACTCGTAAGCAAAACGGCCGTGAAACAACAGCGTCATCACTAAGTCTTGATAGCCTAAATAACAGGTATAACCATCAATATCATGCCAAGCCGTTAAGCCATCTAAATGATATTTATCATCACGTTTTGTGCCGTTAGTAACCAAATGATTAAAAACGAAAAGATGTTTTGATAAAGACATAAATAACCCTTGAAAAGCTTTGGTAGTCACAGCGCTAATAACACGCAAACCACTTGCTTTGGTTGCAGTGATGAAGGCACTGATTGGCCTTTACTGGGTTAAATACGCATATACCGTCAGTCTGGTTTACAGTTTATTGCCTCATAAAAAAGGGATAAGCCGTAAAGCTTATCCCTTTAGTTCATACTGAACCTATCAATATCGAAAACGACTATTACATCGCCTGCTTTAGCATTTCAACAATGTCTTGATGCTCACGGTCTATAGCCAAATCCATTGCGCTTGAGTCATGAATATTCTGATGATGCATCGTCTTAGCAGCACCATTGGCAAGCAGTAACTCAACAATCGCAGTACGTTCATTATAGTTACCAATAACAGCATGGATAAGTGCAGTGTTACCATCGTCACTCAGCGCATTACAATCAGCGCCAGATTGCAGCAATAATGCTACCACCTCGGCAGTGCTGTTGCCGGCGGCGGCCATTAGCGCGCTTTCACCTTCATCATCTAAGCCGTTTACATCTGCGCCCTTTGATAACAGCAGCTGCATCTTTGACAACATACCGTTTTGGCTAGCGATATTAAGCGCTAGCGTGCCATAACTTCCCGCTTGATTAGGATTAGCACCCGACTCAAGTAGTAAGCTAACAATCTCAAGCGTACTTTTTTGGACCGCATGATTAAGCGGTTTATTCTTGTACCAATCGCCCTGATTCACGTCAGCTTCATTAGCTATCATTTTGGCTACCACTGCGGCATCTTTATCTAAAATAGCCTGAATAAGTGCAGTAAAACCATTGACATCTAGACCATCCTTATCAAAACCATGTTCATCAAAACGATCATGGCTTTCATCGTCATCGTCATCGTCATCGTCATCGTCATCAAAGTCATCGTCGTCTTCATCATAGGCTTTTTCATCATAGTTATAGCCTAAATCAGCGCCACTCCCCGGTTCACGCCCTTCAATGTAGTCGCTCAAACCAGGCCAATTTCCACGGTCGCAAAAGTCGTTGAACTCGACAATAGACTCGTTAGGCGACTTATCAATTAGGACTTCTAACAACTGAGTCGACCACTTTAAGGTCTCAATCGGTGCGCCTAAGCAGTTATGATGGAAAACAGCGATTTGCGCGGTAACATTATTCGCAGCAAAGGCGTCAAGTAACATGTTTGCAAGTGACTTTATCTCGTCAACTTCGCACTCAAGGCTGAGTAATAACAAGTGTTTTTCAAGTCTAAACGCATAAATATCGTCATCCAGATGATCAAGCTCTGGGATCAACATTTTTATCGCGTTATCGCTCGTGGTATTTAGCTTGATACAGATAAAATAAGGCTCATCATAACTATCTAGCCCGGCAAGATGCTCACTTAGTACATCGTCTAGCGTTAATCCATCGAAAATATTACTGCTAAGCATGTAAACCTCATTTTTGATTCATGTCTAAAGCGAACGCATCTTTATACTGACTAACATTAAAAATACACGCCAAATTTTTTGTAGACTAGTCCCTCGCCACAACAAGTGCAAGCCGTTATTTTCAATGAAGATATTTAAAGTTACAAACTGCTTTGCTGAACAATTTAAAGGCGAATTTTGCAAAGAAAAATGCCCACGGTCTACCAGATATCAGCCTCAAAACGCGCGGTTCTGGCCTCAGCCATGGTGCAATCAGTCATGTGCATCAACTCGGCTAAAGTGATGTTGGGATCTTGAGTGATTAAACGAGCGAGCTTTACAGCTAACGGCTCCAACTTATCGGCATGGCTCAATAAGCCGGTATCCACTTTTCGAATAAGGTAAGCAAACTCGCTACTACCAGCGCTTAATTGCACAGTTTTTAGCTGCTGACTAAAGGCCTGGATTTGCATAGCATCACCGCTTATCCCCCAGTTTCGAGAACGGCGCACACGCTTAAGCTCACAAGTAAATTGTTTAGCAACGGCTTGTGCTTGCTTTACCGCTTCGCGGCCAATTCGATGGATGAGCGAGGGAAGCGAGATAGTAATCTCATGTTTCATGGTGGTGTTTCGAGGGACCTTAAGTATTAATATCAATTAGTATAAAGATGTAATCGCTCAGCGAGAATTTAGCGCTTCAGAGGCAAGGTCATTAACGACTAAGCTATTTTTTCAGCCCTGAATCAAAAACTCAAGTGCTGCGCTTGTAACTGCTCTTGCAACAATTCTTACGAGTGCTCTTCAACAATGCGCTTAGCAATGAACAGGTAATGCCAACCAAACAAAAGTAACTATCGCTACAACCAACTGACTCCATACTATCTTTCAAAAAGACACTAACCTAACGCAAAACTCAGTGATTTATATCGCCACAATTGAAAAACAAAACCGCTATTTATCTTGCGTTTGATGTAGATCAATAACCGCCTACGCTTTTTCAGGTCATATAAAGGTGAGCAAGATCACAGGCAGCGCTTAAGTTTATCTCACAGAGCTCACACCATCGTGACATTGCGATGTTAAACAGCCGCTTATCATCATTAAACCTACAATATAGAGGTACCCTATGGAGCTACTACCAAATTGTTATACCGACTTATGCGTCAACGGCAAATGGTTTCACTACGATCATGGTACCCACTCAGTGTTCATGCTTAATGGCAGTAAACCACTGACGTTTGAGTTAAATTCATTGCCCTCAACTGAAGATGAACTCGAGATGCATTTAACTGCCATATCTTCAGAACTTATCTAAGCGCATCCAAAGCAAGCTTAGCGCTTTGCGGCTTGCCCATCACCTGAAAAGGCTCCGTCTACAGCATGAGAAACGTTGCCATTTTTTATGATAATTTTATTGATATAAGTAGAAAGTTAAAAATAAGTATGGACAACGCTCAATTATCGCGTAGTATCTACCTCGCTCTGCTATTGAGAGTGATTAATGAAAAATAAGTAAAAAGTAAAATCTCAGAATTCCTTCGTTATTGTTGTTATCCTCAGTTTTCCCTTATATTCATCATCACATTAAATAATTCAATTTTTCAGTGCACCGCATACTGCGACAATTTTTATTAATTTAATATTAAGGGACACATAATGTCTAATACAACTGGTATCGTAAAATGGTTTAACGAAGAGAAAGGTTTTGGTTTCATTACTCAAGACAATGGCGGCGCTGACGTATTCGTTCACTTCCGTGCAATCACTTCTGACGGCTTCAAGACTTTGGCTGAAGGCCAAAAAGTATCTTTCGAAGTAGAGCAAGGTCAAAAAGGCCTGCAAGCAGCTAACGTAAGCGCGCTGTAACTTCGTAAGTTGACGTAAATGGTTTTATACCATTTACGTCATTTAAAACTAACACCAATAACACTGACGTTAAAAATCAACTTCAACAAAAAACTTTAATCCAAATTTATACTGTATCTGCGAAAACATTAACATTTCAATCATCTGCTTGTTGTATATGTCATTACGTTTCTGAATCACTTCGTTATATTCTTATAAATACAAATTAAATAAAAAAAATAAGACTTATTTTAAGTTTTGCTTATTGTTAAGTCATTTTTCAAAAAGGTTAACTATGTCTCGTACATCGGGTCCAAAACGATTTTGGTTTCACCAATCTAAAAAGAAATCAGCACACACTAAAACAAACAAAAAAAGGTAATAAATGAGAGTAAATTTTAATATTTTTAAAGATAACATTTCTTGGAATGCACTAATCCACCAGCTAAATGGTGATGTACTATTACGTCATGTTCTCGTCAAGGGCAATGTCGTAGATAGAAATATAGACTTTATCTATTGTGATGAAACCTGCCAAGGTAAGATCATCAATGGCAATAACCAGCTTATCGGTAACTTTTCGACCACTCATTAGTAAGACTCGTTACGCAAGTTCAAAGTCATCAATAACGCTCTTAAGCCCTCCCCCACTTTAAGAGAAGCACCAGCCTCTATTTAGATCAATAATCTTTTTAGATCATCAATCTGTATTGCCGCAGTGGTAACCCGATGTAAAGAGCCTTGCCTACCATAGATAATGACACCATTTAGGTACACAAGACTCAACATATCACGCCAGGATTTAAGCGTGTTTTACTATATCAGCAATAAGACCGGCTCAGCAAAAGATCAGCTCAGCAGCTGCTCAGGTGCTTGATAACTAATATGTTGGTGGAATCGCACAATCAGCTCATCACGAGATTTGTCTAACGCCAATTCAGACGTGAGGCTCCTTAGCGCATCTTCAACTCGGTTCAAGTAGCGCCCAAGTGCGCCATCTTTACAATCATTAACGCCAGCGGCAATCGTAAAGCTAACCATTTCGACTAAGCGGCTACCGTCCCAATGACGAATAAACTGCTGCTCTTCGATATTAGGGTCAAAACCAAGCATTTGCACTTCGTCAGTGCCATCAACTAGATCGAATTTACTGTTACGCACAAGCGGGGTTAGCCCATTTGCAACCATGGCAATTCGTTTAAGCTGTTTGGCTGAAGCCGCCTGAATAAATACATCCTCAAGCTTCTGATACAGAGGCGTAAAGTCATTGGTCGGTTCTGGTAATATGGCCTGCTTAAGCTTACGGCTTAACGGTAGTTTGACCGTAACATAGCATAATGAACCGTGATCCTCTGGAAGCGGGCATTGTCTTGCTCTATACCTATCGCTGATTGAGCGTAGCTTATAACCATAACTCTCTTTGTTGCCTTTCGCTTTAGCGAACAGATCATATGAAAGGTGCTGATGATCGCGAATTTTGATTTTTAGATTTTGCTCTGGTAACTGAGGCATCAATTTGGCAAGGAAGGTCTGCACCTTAATATGGAAATTAGCAGAGTTACTGCGAATTTCGTCACCCGTAGCCAAGAATACAATCCTAATTTTTCTTGCTCGGTAATCATCTTTACTATGAAGGCTTTGCGCTTCATGATATTCAGGATTGTAGAAGAATATGATCTGCTCTTCGGTTGGAAAGCAATATGCTTCAGCATGAAAACGCACCACAGGTAACTTATCGTTAGTGATCACATGAAGGTTATATAGCTCCTCTTGCTCCCCTAACGTAAAAATAGTGCGACTAAGAGACTCGTAACATGTTTTGTAATCCGGAAAATGAGCTAGCAACGCATCTGTTACTATGATCTCTGCAGTAATGTACTGATTGGCTCGAACGCCCTTGGGAATGTACACTTTCTGCTGATGGCTAAGGGACATAAATACTCCTTGTATTAAGTTAACCATATATATCTTGGTGCCAATAGTAGCGATATTTTTTGACAAAGATACTACGATAGAACACTCTTTTTACTAGTTAGAAACATAATACGCTTTGAATCTGATTTATTTCTTAAAATCGATATATAAAGACATTTCAAATAGTCATTAAATCCGCCAAGTCATATCCAATTAAATAGCCTCAAATACGCCTATTAACGCTCATCCTGTAACTATTACGCTATAACTATCACTCGGTAAAAAGTGTATTCAAATTTTAATCTATCAAGGTATAAGCAACTCTAATCACAAAAACACCAACAAAACAAAAGCGATACAAGTCACCATTAGCCACAACCGCTATTTACCATCCAGTAACAAACATTTAATATGCGGTTTATTGAAAGTTGTAGAGCGTGTTTAGAATGCAGAAGTCTTCTCTTAAAATAAAACTGTTACTAACGACTGCCTTAATAATAGTGTTGTCATTACTCTTTATTACTTGGGTCGGCATTACGTCAATGCAGACGACGGCTACGGA
The DNA here is from genome assembly GCF_052977065.1 of Shewanella sp. 125m-1. Lineage (NCBI taxonomy): Bacteria > Pseudomonadati > Pseudomonadota > Gammaproteobacteria > Alteromonadales > Shewanellaceae > Shewanella > Shewanella sp. 125m-1. The sequence continues at coordinate 23,656 of NZ_JBRILT010000043.1, read as the reverse complement.
GTCACAGCAGTTGTCGGCAGATAGTTTACAGCGCATTACTCAAGCTAAACTGGATGAAATTGCCGCCAAATCAGCCGTCATTATTGAAAGTCGTTTAAACGGTGCATTTATGGTGCCGCTAACCTTAGCTGAGCTATTAGCCAGTAGTTCATCACATGCCGATGGCAATGTATTCTCCCGAGTTCAGGTTAAGTCGCTTAACCGACAATTCCTCAACGCTAACTCTCAGGTGAGTGCCATATACAGCCAGTTTGAACCCAATGGCTATGATCAAATTGATAGCCAATTTAAAGGAGATTTAACCCATAGTTCTGATCAAGGCACGCTTGAAATCTATTGGGTGAGAGAAGATGGAGAGTTAGCTTTTTATCCTGTCGACGATCCAGATGAAAAGTACCTAGATACCAGAGATGAGTTTGGCCAGCGAGAAGCCGAGTGGTATTTATGCAGTAAAAAGACCGGCAAGCCCTGTACTATAGAGCCTTACTGGTATGAGCTAGAGGGCGGAGAAAAAGTTCTAATGACCACCTTAGCGGCCCCCGTGACAGCCGGAGGTCAGTTTAGAGGCTTAGTCGGAGTAGATATAAACTTACCCCTATTACAAAAAATGATTGTGGCAATCGCCGCCGATCTCCCGCAAGCACAAGTCAATCTATTAAGTGAGCAGCAGCGCTTAGTGGCCAGCTCTAATCACAGCAAACAGTTGAACCGCCCACTGACCGAGGCCGACACACAACTGGCAAAAGAGTTACAGACTGCAAAGGTAAACAACCCTGACTATCTGACCACAGTAGCAAAAATCAATATTAGCGCCTCTAATACCGAGTGGACATTAGTCATCCGCCAACCTAAAGCTGTGGCACTGGCTGATAGCCAAACCTTGATAACGCAAATGAAGCAAGCAACAGAAGCAACAGCAGTAAAAATGGTCACTTACTCGCTGATTGCACTAGGTCTGGCTATGGTGCTGTTATATCTGTTTGTTAACAGTTTTGTGAAGCCCATGTCACAGATGGCGCAAAAGTTCGATAGCCTATCTAAGAGTGATGGTGATTTAACGCAAACTCTTGATATAGAAAGCCATAAAGAGCTCATCACCATGGCAAGTGGCTTTAACGCGTTTGCAGAAAAACTCAAGTTGATGGTGTTATCGATAAAAGGCCAGTCGAAACAATTAACTCAAGAAGCAACCGAACTGTCTAAAACCGCCCTAGCGACCCGAGTCGCCACTGAGAACCAGAAGCTCGCCACCAGCAGTATAGCCGCTGCTGTAGAAGAGATGTCGACCACGTCAAATGAAGTGGCAAATTTAGCCACCGATGTCTCTAACGGCGCAGGGGAAGCATTTGAATTTTTGAAGAACACTCATGGCAGTGTCGAAAACACGACTAATGAAATTAATGCACTCGCTGGCGAGATGAGCGTTGCATCTGAGCAAATCGCGCGAGTTTCTCAGCAAAGTCATAATATCAATACCATATTAGAAACCATTCGAAGTATTGCCGAACAAACCAATTTATTGGCATTGAACGCCGCGATAGAGGCTGCGCGAGCCGGTGAACAGGGACGTGGTTTTGCGGTTGTGGCTGATGAAGTACGCACTTTAGCTGGGCGAACTCAGGCATCCACCACTGAAATAGACAGCTTGATTAATAGCTTACAGCACGATGTTAGCCTTGCAGTTGAGCAGATAGATGCCAGTCAGCAACGAGTTAACCGAACCGCCGATGAAACTCAACAAAGCTATCAACAGTTAAGTGAAGTCACTGAAAGAATTAATCAGATTAATTCCAGTGTGCTCCAAGTCGCGACAGCGGCAGAGCAACAATCTGCCGTCAGCGTGGAGATCAGCGAGAAAATCACTCACATCAGTGACTCAGCTGATGAATTATTAGCGCTCGCAAGTGAAGTGGACTTAGTCAGCGACAAACTACAGAGTGTGGTGAATGAGCTAAATGAGGACCTGTCGACGCTAAAAGTTGAATAGTAAATACCTTATCAACTGAAAACAATAAGGCTCACCGTTTACGTGAGCCTTATTCGTATTGCTAGGTATCGAATGCGCTGGTCACCATTACGCTCAGCCTCAATACCTTGCTATAACAGCTTATTAAGTACAAACCTGATTGCGGCCTTTCTTCTTCGCTTTATATAGGGCAACGTCAGCTCGCTTCATGGTTTGATCAAAGTTTTCACCGCTTTCGTGCTCAGCAACACCAATAGAGATGGTGACACTCACCATTTTAGTTTTTTGCTGGGCCTTACCACGTGTGGCTTTTGATTGGCTCTTACGCTTCTCATCTCGCAGCACGATATCATATTCTTCTATCGCCTCGCGCACCTCTTCAAGGTAATCAAGCGTCGATGATGCGTCTTTACGAGGGAAGACAATGGTGAACTCCTCACCACCGTAACGGAAAGCCTTGCCACCACCGCGAACGCCGCCGATTTTACTCGAGACTAACTTCAACACCTGATCACCCACATCGTGGCCATAGGTGTCGTTGAACTTCTTAAAGTGATCGATATCCAGCATCGCAACACTGTATTTACGGCCAAGTGAAAGCACTAAATTATATAGCGCGCGACGCGAGGCAAGCCCAGTCAGTTCATCGCGATAGGCTAAAAAATAAGAGTCGGTCAGAACTGTCAAAATGTAAATAGTGGCTAATGCCGTCATCGAAATAGACTGCGGCAGTAATGCTGGCGAAATAAAGTGTATAGCCCAAAGCACCAAGGTGATGAAGATGGAGGTGTTAACTAAGTTTGCCTGCCAAACCCCACGAATAAACACTAACGCGACGCAGAGATACAATGGGGACTGTATGCGAATATCTACATTCAAGGGTTCAATAAGATAAGAGTCCAGCTCCGTATTAAATTGTGTGTTAGCCCAGATCCAAACGAAAGCAACCAAAAAGCTCAGTATTATCCCAAGCCCTCTCACCAAGCTATGTGGAGAAAAAAGCCCCCTGTCTTTAATGAAAGCAAACCAGGTGATGGTGAACGCTCCCCCCAGCAACAGCAGATCCGAATGCTGACTCACTGCTAGCTTGCCAAAGAAAACACCCGACGAACACAGATAGTAAGCCAGCATTAACAGCGCCAGATACGCTAAGCGACTTCGGTTAAATTGCAGTGCAATCACAACTCCAGCTGGTAGCAACCAAAAAGGAAGTTGTTCAATCCTCCCTTGCCAAACCTGCAGCTGAGCTTGATAGATCTCACTCATCATCAGAGCCAGCGCAGTGAATAGAGGAGGGATAAAGAAATAGCGGCAACTATGATAAAAAGCAGACAAAACAAACCTCAATATAAATCTAATTAAATGCATAACGCTGCTATAGCAGGGTTAAATAATCAGCTCAATAAGCAACATCGAGTCATCGAGGTAAGTAAAGAGCAGCTGAACATAGCCCTATAAGTCGACACTTTTTGAATAAGATGAAGCCAGGCGCCATTATACTCGCAACAAGAGCGAAATAACGGACTTAGGTACCAAGTTAATGCCGACATAGGACGAATGGATAGACGTGCTATATGACGAGCTTGGATGCTTGCTCGGTTTTAGTCTGAGGTTGCTGTAATACTATTACAGCCAATGTTGAAGACTATCTATGTTAAAGACTATGTTGAAGGCAGTGTTAAAGACAATGTTGAGGACAGTGCTAAAGACAGTGTTAAAGAGAGTGTTGAGGACTGTGTTGCAGTAAGGTGGTGGCTAAAGTTGATTAAGAGACTATATATGTTAGGTGCCATAAATGACAAAAAGCCTTGCCGATTAAAACATCAGTAAACCAATGTTTTAATTAAAGACAAGGCTCAATATTTTAGCTCAACATCTCAGCCCAATATGATGGGCAGTTACTTGCGCTTATTTATAAAACGCTTCAACCTCACCCTTAACGGTAACCATCAGCGGTTGACCGCGACGGTCTAAGGCCTTGTGTGATGGAACTTTTACCCAGCCTTCGCTGATGCAGTATTCTTCAACATCAAAACGCTCTTTACCGTTAACCTTGATACCGATATCGTGCTCAAAAATAGCTTCCACATGATGCGGGCTACGTGGGTTAACAGAAAGACGATCAGGTAAAGTCGGTTGCGATGTAGTGTCAGTCATAATCCTGGCCTGTAGTAATAAAATTGCAGTAAATAAAAAGTGCGCTATTGTAGGCAATACAGGCCTAACGCTCAATAGCGGTTGCAATAAATGTTAGTGGACTCTCACTCATATTCAAGAAAGCTTATCGCTTCGCTCTCTCGCACTACAACGTCTCTAACGCTCACCTAACTTGCAAAGACAAAAGCCGACCTACTGTTTACACTGACTAAATATATCTAAACTGCTTTGGTACTCACGGGTTTCTACCTCCATCATGCCTAGCACCGAATGGAAAAGGTTATCGTGTGAATATGGATGACTCTTAGCCGCTTTTTCTAAACAGGCTGCATTAATATTTTTTGACTCTTTAAAGCCAGGTGACATCCACAGCATAAGAGGCACTTGAGTTTGATAGTCAGGGGCAAAACGATACGGCATACCATGTAAAAACATGCCATTCTCACCAAGGGACTCTCCGTGATCTGATATGTAAATAAGTGCTGTATTATAGTTTTTTTCTAGCTTTATTAACGTGGCAATCGTATTACTGAGCACATAGTCTGTGTACAAAATAGTATTGTCGTATGTGTTAACAATTTCTTCTATGGAGCAGTTTTCAATATCGCTTCTGGGGCAATCAGGGGCAAACGTTTTCATCTGTTCAGGGTAACGTTTGTAATAGGTTGGCCCATGGCTTCCTATAAGATGAAGCACAATCATTCGATTACCATTAAGAGAGCTTATATCTTGCTCAAATGTATCTAATAAGGCCATGTCGAAACATGTGGTCCCATCGCAAAACTCGTTAATTTCGGCACGTTCTATGGTGACCTTATCAATACGGGCTGCAACGTTTTTATCACCGCCATCATTTTCCTTCCACAATAATGAAATACCGGCACGCTTTAACACATCTAACAAATTATCTTGGTTATCAGCAATACTGCGATTGAACTCTTTTCGAGTCATATTAGAAAACATACAGGGAACAGAAACCGCTGTTGCTGTGCCACATGAACTTACGTTTTGGAATGAAATGATATCAAGCCCACGGGTATATTCATTCGTTTTTCGCGGGTAACCGTTAAGTTCAATATTTTGCGAACGGGCTGTTTCACCGATAACCAGCACCGTTAATGTCGGTTTGGTTTCGGCCATGATAAGCGCTGAATCTGCCTGCTTGGCATCTAAGCCAATTTGGCGATACACGATAGGCTCAGAAAAATAAGTGTCTTTAATATATCCAACTGAACTGTAAACAAACTGCGTCGGGATCACTAACTTTTTCAGATAGCGATTGTTACGCCCAACAGATGAGTAGTCTTGGTAGTAAAGTGCTGCAATAACCGCGATAACCATTAATGACAGCAGCATAGAGGTTACTTTCATCATTAGCATTTTCGCTGGGCTTTGCTTTATTCCTACAGGCACCATGAACACAATCAGTGCAGGTATGATCCCCATCAAAAATACCCAAAGCGTTGAGTAAGCGCTAAAGTAAGACCCTGCCTCACTGGTATCTGTTTCCGCTATATTAACTATCATATTGTAGTCAAATAGCGCGCCATAATTATAACCGGCGTAACTCACCATACTGGAAAGTATTAATAAGATAATAAAGAAGGGTTTGGCTACAATTGGCCAACTCAGTAAGTTAAAAACAAACACTAACACTGAGCAAAAAAATACCGGCAATGAAACAACAAAACCGAATTTAACACCATCAATTTGATTTAATACTTTATATAATTCAGCATATATAGGGATATTAATAACTAATGAAAAATACAGGGCCAGAGCAAAGCTAAAAAATGCGTAGGATATGCCGGAACGGAATAATTTACTGAAAGCAAGTTTCATATAACATCCCGTTACCTATAGAACGAATAGAGATATTGTTCTAACCTTTTATCACTCAAGCTCCTTCTTAAAGTCACAATACCTCCACGAAATTCAAGTATTAAAAGATTAAGATATTAAAAGACAAATGAAGCTCTTAGCCCCACAAAAGTACCTTTACCTTCATCGACTCTAATAACCGGTGACAAAATATACTGATCAGTTATATATGCACCGACGGCAGAGCCAAGGGCATGGGATGCAGCGTCTAACAATGCATTTTCAGCCGTATTTTCATCACGGCTGTATTGGTACAGTTCCGCCAAGCCGCCAGCGACAGCACTAACGGTAAAACCCACCCAGGCACGATTCTGTTCAGGCCAGTAGTAATCGCTTACAACCACCATTGCTCCTGCCGCGACCATGCCTCCGGCAAAATGGCTCACCTCACTACTAAAGCTGTTGTTACCTTGCGCCTTAGTATCGAAGGAAAAAAGTAACAGGCCCAATATGAATACAGTTCGTAGCATTATCATTCTCTTTATCGTCTGTTTGTTTTGTCATTTTATGCTCTGTGTACAGTGTAGCAGCTGATAAGTAGATTGAATTTAGTTACACAAATAGGGGCGATTCACATAATAAATCATTCCCCGCCTCCCATACTCAGCAAAACAAACTAACCTTTATTATTACCAACCAATGATAGTCAAAGACATGGTGAAACTCGCAGGGTTCAAGTTGAAAGCAATGGCGACATTACTGTTATCAACACTTCCATTCACTTGCGCTGCAAGCTCTGGGCTCGAGTTTTCCTATGGCTATATTCCGGCAAAAAATGAGCGCTACGATTCAGGGGCAAGCTGGCGCTTATCCTACTTACAAGGTATAGACACAACCGATACCTTCTTAGATAACTACGGTATTGGGTTAAGGCTTGAGTTATCAGTACAGCGCTGGGAGGACAATTCCCCTAAGAGCAAGCATGAGAGCAATCATGTTTTTAGCCTTAATCCCATTTTTCAGTATCAATGGCACTTTAAACCAATGAGCCTCTACCTAGAGCTAGGGATCGGTGTCGCTTACGTCAATAACACCCTATATCTAGACCGTGATTTAGGCTCCAACTGGCTATTTGAGGATAAGCTCGGATTAGGACTAATTGTGAATAAGCATCATAGAATAGGCTTATCTTATAGCCATTATTCGAATGCAGAGCTTGCGAGCGCCAATGATGGTGCAGACTTAATCGGTATCAGTTACGGCTACACTTGGTAGGTACGCTTAAGTAGATAGATATGATTAAGTAGATATGCTTTAGCTGGTAAGCATTCTTAAGTAGACAGGTATGCTTTAGCTAGTAAGTATTCTTATAACAGATAGGTATACTTTAGTCGCTACCCCATTAAAACGAATGACCGTTTCACCTAGCATCCATTACCCTCCCCGAAGTTTATCGTTTACAAAAAATATTGATAACGGCTTTAATAACAAGAGGATAAGCGATAGTTAATATCAAAATCACGAGTAACAACATGCCTAATCATCAATAATCTGCAATCTAAAACGCTGCCATCTATCTTGAAAAACACCGAGCGTTAGACTTGTATTACTTACTTAACCCACTGTAAAATAGTTTAAAAAATAACCATCACTATTTGAACCAGTGCCATTTAAACCTGTGCTATTAGCACCAGTGTAATTTGAGCAGTAGGTATTGAAACAATACTTTCGCCGCACTTATGCAGCACTTAATAAAACATCCATCATCGATGCAGCCAATAATTGCATCGATACAAAATCGAAAAATAATTAATCTCTCAAGGAACCGAGAAGTAATATGAAACCCATTCAGTTAATCTTAGCCATTATCACTATGGGGCTTGCCGCCCCCGCCTTAGCCAGTGAAACAGGGTTAGATCTCACCCATTCTAGTATCGGTTACGCCTCGTTAGTGATATTTGCTCTGGCTTATTGTTTAGTGATGGCAGAGGAATACCTACAACTGCGCAAGTCTAAACCCGTACTATTAGCTGCTGGGTTAATTTGGCTGATGATAGGATTTGCCTATCAACAGCAGGGACAAACAGAGGTTGCCAAGCAGGCTTTAGAACATAACTTACTCGAATACTCTGAGTTATTGCTGTTTTTGTTAGTCGCCATGACCTATATCAGCGCCATGGAAGAAAGGAGCTTATTTGATGGTCTGCAAGCATGGATGGTCAGCAAGGGCTTTAATTTCAGAACTTTGTTTTGGTTAACTGGATTACTATCCTTTGTTATCTCACCAATAGCCGATAACCTGACCACAGCATTATTAATGTGTGCCGTTGTCATGAAGGTCGGTGGCAGTAACATTAAATTTATTAATATTGCCTGTATCAATATCGTCATCGCCGCAAATGCTGGCGGTGCATTCAGTCCATTTGGTGATATCACCACCTTGATGGTCTGGCAAGCTGGCCTAGTCAATTTTATGCAGTTTACCGATTTGTTTATTCCTTCTCTGGTGAGCTACCTCGTGCCAGCCACAATCATGTCTTTTTTTGTACCGCTAACCAAACCTAACTTACCCAATGAACATGTTGAGCTTAAACGAGGCGCAAAGCGCATTGTGGCACTATTTATTCTCACCATCGCCACAGCCGTCAGTTTTCATGCCTTGGTACATTTCCCCCCCGTTATTGGCATGATGATGGGATTAGGCTACTTACAGTTTTTTGGTTTTTTTCTACGCAAAACCCTGCCACGCTCACTAGAGAAAAAGAAAGCCAATGCCATTGCTAATCATGATGAGGCAGCCCTGAAACGATTAGGATCTGTTGTACCATTTGATGTATTTAAACGCGTCTCTCATGCCGAGTGGGACACCTTACTGTTTTTCTACGGGGTCGTTATGTGCGTAGGAGGCCTTAGCTTATTAGGCTATCTAGGTGTAGTGTCTGATGTGATGTATAACCAGTGGGACCCTGTCTGGGCTAATATTATGGTCGGAGTGCTATCGGCTATTGTTGATAATATTCCGGTGATGTTTGCAGTACTGACGATGCAGCCCGAGCTGAGCTTAGGAAATTGGTTACTGGTAACACTCACTGCCGGTATTGGTGGCAGTATGCTCTCTATCGGTTCAGCGGCAGGTGTGGCGCTGATGGGGGCTGCACATGGAAAATATACATTCTTTGGTCACTTAAAATGGATGCCAGTTATTGCATTAGGGTATGCGGCAGGTATTGTGTGCCACCTTCTGCTCAACAGCCATCTGTTTTAAGGTTTGTGTATTAACTGCACATGATAAAGCTCGGCTAAAGCCGAGCTTTTAGGTTCTAGAAACTATGCAAGAACCTATGCTAGAAACATTAACTAGAATCATTAGCTAGAAACTAATCTGAGAAACTCATATTAGGAACTATGGTAAAAACATTAGTGAATAACATTGGCAGGCCTCTCAAGCACAGCCCTCATAATGGCTAATATGTGATATTTAGTATGTGATATTAGCCGTGATTTGCTTAGCGAGTGTTAACAGCAAGCTTCTCATCTGGGTTACTGATTGCGAGTACCCGTCTGCTTCTAATGGCTCCTCAAAGGTGAAAGCTTGCTCAATACTTTGAGCCCCCTTTGATTCAGTTCCCATTTCAGAACTGTTGTTATATTGATAGCGCCCAGACAACACCACCTTAGATTGTGCTGTCACGTAAAAATAATCGATTTGGATTGATAGATGGGCTTGCTTATTGGTCTCGCTCACTTTTGCTGTGCTGACAAATTTGAGCGTGTTGCTTAAAGCATTTAAATCAAGCTGCAACGCTTTTAAGGTTTCATCGGCTAATGGTTCGGCCCACATATGAAAACTGGCATAGTTTAGTTTGTGCTGATTAATTTGCATCACAATATAAGGAGAGTTTAAGTACTCAGCCAACTGCACCGTAAGCTCAACGTTGGCTTTTTCACTTAGCTCACCGCGCTTGCTTAAGTCAGGTGCCGCAACGCCAGCTGACGTGTAGCTATTTAATAGGTAATAACTGCTAGTGTTTGACGCTGAACTGCAGCCAGTAAGAAACAAGACTGCGCCGATTAAACTGATTAAAATGAGTCTCATTGGTTAACCTCTGAATATTTTTTTGGCTCTTCGTCTTGGCTGCCAGAATCAAATATGAGCCCATTTGGCTTATGCTTTAGTTGCTCGAGTAAAGGCTTAAGCTCATACATCACATCTGAAATACTCTTCATCGCTTCCTGTAACTGCCCATAGCCTTGAGATCCTGAAGAGAAATCCTGACTCAGCGTAGCAAAACTCTCTAATGCAACTCTTAACTGCTTAACTAAACCTTGCTGCTCAGCACTGGCCAAGAGCTTATTTAGGTTTTGGCTCGTATGCTGTAACTCGCTAAGCAGACTAGCAGCATTAACTAATGTGACATTAGCATTACTTGTCATTTCATCTAACGGTAATCCATTGAGATTATCGACAAACAGCTCAACCTTATCAATTAGTTGTGAATACTGATCTTTAACCGTTGGTATCACAGAATACTTCTTATAACTTTCAAGCTTATCGATTCGTGGTAAATCAAAATGCTGTAATTCAACAAACAGGCTTCCTGTTAGTAAGCTGCCTGTTTTTAAGGTGGCCCTTAACCCCTCTTGGATCCAGAGCGTATTATGCTGCTTCATCAAGGCAACGCCTTGCTCATTATCAGGTAAGCCTATTCGCCCCGGCTGAATACTGAGTAGTACCGGAATTCGAACATTATCACTGTACAAAGCACTTGGATCTGTCGTGATTAACTCAACCGAAGACACCTCGCCGACAGTCACGCCACGATACTCCACTGGTGCACCGACACTTAAACCTCGAATCGTATCACTCACTAACATCACATATTCTAATGAGTATTTATAGCGCGCATTACTCGCCCCTTGATAATCGGAATAAACTTCAAAGGAATCGAGTTCGGTAATTTTAGCGCCTAATGGCATTCCCTTTGGTATGCCAAAGGTCACCCCATTCGTTAATATGGTTTGAATACTGCCCGTTTTAAGTGAAATCCCCTCGGCATTGAGGTCGACAACTAAACCGCTGGCATCCCAAAATCGGGTGTTACTTGTGAGTAGCTCATGATATGGCGCATGAATAAACGCATTGTAATAGATGGCGCGATCTTTAATATTAAAGTGCACCTCTTCAATTTTACCGACGGTTAAGCCTTTATAAATAATCGGGTCGCCCTGGGAATAAGCAAATTGCTTATCACTGTTTAAGGTGACATGTAAGCCAGGCGTTCCCTTGGGGGTTATTGGGGGAGAGTTAAGCGCGGTAAATTCACTGCTACGTTGCTCAGATAAGCCCGGCGAAAGCTCAATATACACACCGGATATTAATGTATCCAAGCCCGTAACTCCTGACAGGGCAATTTGAGGGCTAACCACCCAAAACTTGCTGTCTTTCACCAGCATTTTTTCAGTATCGTTTGACATTCTTACTGTCACAATAACGCCATCATCTTGCTCATTGAGCTTAATGGTTTCAACTTCACCAATAGTGACCGATCTGGATTTTATTTTTGTTTTCCCGGCCTCCATCCCCTCGGCAGAGTTAAAAATAATGGTCACCGCGGGGCCTTGATTACTGAGGTGGTAATACACCATCCAGCCACCAATCAACAGCGCGACTATAGGTACAAACCAAACCTTAGAGATTGTTTTCACGCTTTTAATCTCTGCATCAAGGGGCTGTTGTGATTTCATAAATGTTGATACTCGTTATAAATTAATTTCGGCTCAAAGCTCATTGCAGCCAACATCGTCATGATCACGACAGCAGAGAAAGCTAGGCTAGCGGGCCCAGGAATAATGCTTATAGTATTACCAAGCTGAACCAAACTGGTTAGTGTAATCACCACAAATATATCCATCATAGACCAGCGACCAATAAACTCTGCAGCGCGATATAAAAATATGCGTTGATGCTCTAATCGACCAGAATGAGTCTGTACGCTGTAATTTAACCAGATAAGGATGACAATTTTGGTGATGGGCACCATGATGCTAGCAATAAACACTACGATAGCAATAGGATATGACTTATCTTGCCAAAGTAATAACACACCACCAATTATGGTATTAGGCTCACTTTGACCTAAAAACTCAGTGTTCATGATTGGCAATAAGTTAGCTGGAATATACAGCAAAATTGAAGTAATAATAAATGCCCAGGTTTTTTGGATTGATAGGCTGTTAGCTTGCTGTTTATCGCGACCACCTTTTACTTGTCTCTCAGTCTCTGGCGCGTCTAATTTTGCCCCCACTAACTCTGATCCCACTAACTCTGACTCCACCAGCTTTAATTCTATTCGCTTAGCTTTAACTGACTCAGCTTTAACAGACTTAGCTGCAGCAGACTCTGCTACTTGCAGCAGCTCTTTTGCTGTTAGGCTCGTGGCTATCGCTTGATAAAATACTCTTTTATCTAAGTGTAATAATGCCGCTGTCATTGAAAGTGAAAATAAGATGAATGCAAAATAGGACGTGCCCAAGCCAATTTCTGCTATCGAAATGATTTTGACAAAACTCACTAAGGTGCCGATTAAAAATATTTCAACCATATTCCAGGGGATCAATTTGAATATAACTCTTGTGAGCATAAGCCCGTGAGCAGGGTAGCGACCTTGCCTGAGAAAAAAGATTAAATAGCTAAGAGACATCAAAATAAAACTAGGAATAACAAACACGCTAATAACTTCGATAATGGCAAGCCATGCATAACCATTTTCAACAAGAATACTCACACTGTCCAGGAGCTTAATGCTGTCCCCCAGGCCATTATATTCAAATGAAATAAACCCAAATGGAAATGATAGTAATAAAAAAATTAAAGCAGAAATGGCAAATGCAAACACACGCTCTAAGGAGTTTGTACGTTTAGCGGTTAAAAGATAACCACAACGTGGGCAAAGTGCTTTTTGGTTTTCGGCTAATCTGGGGATCAACACGGTAAGATCACACTCATGGCAAACATCGGTTTCATCTAAACTATTGTTTTCATCTTTCTTAATGACCATATAGTTAATCAAACCTAATTAAGGTGTTTTGACTTAAGCGGCAGGAAAAGTCTAGGCCAAAAGTTTACAACTCAGCATAACAATACTCAAGTCAATAAATGAAGTGGCACTTTCATTATAGGCAGAGGATCAAATATAACCACTTGATGTATAAGCTCAGATATCGCTGCCAGAAACAGCAGACACTTTACTTATTCATTGTCTATTCATTGGCTATAGGTTGATTTATCACTGTTCAGCATAGAGAATAACACCTAGTTTGAGTTGGTTATTCAATAGCACACATAAGGAGTATCTGTTAAATGATGACAAAATGGGCGACACGTTTTTTGCAGATGGCCGAGCTTGTAGCATCTTGGAGTAAAGATCCCTCCACTCAAGTAGGTGCGGTGATCACCGAAGATAACCGAATTGTCTCCTTAGGTTTCAACGGTTACCCACATGGGATCTCCGATAGTGCCGAAACTGACAACCGAGAGATGAAGCTGCTAAAAACCCTCCATGCAGAAGAGAATGCCATTCTCTATGCTAAGCGTGATCTCAGCGGCTGCGAAATATGGGTGACTCACTTCCCCTGCCCTAATTGCGCGGCAAAGATAATCCAAACTGGATTAAGCACAGTACACAGTCCAAAACCAAGCGAAGATTTCCTGTCACGCTGGGCTGAAAAGATTCAAATAAGCCAAGATATGTTTGACCAAGCCGGCGTTAACGTCGATTGGATGCAGCAGTAATATAAAGGCAGAGTAAACTGACAAAAAGTCGACTCTGCCTTTATCTTCATCAGACTACACTGCTTTATCATCAACAAGATAAGTACTGCTTTATCATCAGCAAGGTAAGTACTGTTTTATCACCAGCAAAATAAGTACTGTTTTATCACCAGCAAAATAAGTACTGTTTTATCATCAGCAAAATGCACTAGGCATAATACTCGTCAAGTTCAGCACTCGCATACATCACGCTCAAATAAATGACTGCCACGCACACACAAAGAGGTGCCAAAGACAAATCACATAAATGCCAAAGAGGTGCCACAAGCATGCCTCAGATACGCCGTTCCTATAATGGCTTTAGATAAGCCACTACAGCGTAATTTTATGCAAAATATCCTCAGTTGTCCCTGTTTCCGCCAGCTTAGGAAGCGACATTCTAATAGCATGTGTATGGTTATCTGCTACCACATCAGTTACAGCATCGATGCCGAGTGTTACGTTGTAACCAAGCTCAAAAGCCTGCATCGCGGTAGACTCAACTCCCATACTGGTCGCTATACCAACAATAACAACTTGTGTAACCCCTAACCCTTGCAGGGTTGCATCCAGCTTGGTATGACTAAAGGCTCCCCAGCTTCTTTTCGTGAACAATATCTCCTCTTCATGACGGATCAGGTCAGCTATTAATGTCGACCAGTTATCAGCAGTATTGCCAGAACTCACAGCTTGGTCTGTACGCCCCGAGGGACGGCCAGAAACATTAACCAGCACAACAGGCCAATGACGGCGGTGAAAAGCTTCAATCAAGTGGTTAGTGTTTTCAATGACACGCTGTACATCTATAGGATCGGGTAGGGCAACAATGCCATACTGCAAGTCAATTACAATAAGCGCTGTGTCGTCATCAAGCTTGGTAATAGCCATGTTTAATTTCTCTAAGGTGCTGAGTGTTAGAAAAGTATAGCAACACTTAGATGCTGCACTTTTGTATACCAACATACTTATTTCTCAATAAAACATCTTCTGGGTTAATGTTTTAACCATAAGCTGAGAGTAATAAAACGTGTTTCGAATTAATCGAGCCTAATCATAGAAGCCTATAAGCAATATAAGTACAAAAATACCTGCTTTAATCCACAGCAAACACAGATGATGACAGTGTGTATTTGAAAGATGAACTATTGATGATTTTTAATTAATTTCAGCCTTTGACAAAGATTGACATAGATCACAACTTTGCTTTTAGCTTAAGCGCAACCTAGACTCATCAATCGTTAGTTACCCAGTTCAGAGGTTCAATAATGAGTCACAAATCCAAGCACGGTGAAACAAAAAAAGAAGATCATAAAACCCATAATCATGGTCATCAGCATACTGCCGAAGCACAACATGAGCGTATGGAACATAGATATGATGATGGGAATGAGCATAAGCACAATAAAGATCATCATGCATCACGAGACCATGAAAAAAGCCACCCGCACACTCAACATGGTGGAAACCCTACAGGCCATAAACATTCAGTGCAAACCCATGATGATCGTCATGAACATGATGAACATAAGCACCACAAAGTAAAAAAACATGACCATAAAGAATCATCTCGAGAACACCATAAAACAGGCCATAAAGACTAATTAATATTGTAATGCTCGTAAGCTGACATGGTAGTAAGAGACTCTTACTGCCATGCTTACAATAAAAAGTGTAACACCTGAAATAACGAGCCCTCATTAAAACTCAATCAATTCTCTTATCAATCAGTTATGCCAATGTGACGGTTCATGGCAGCCCGGCTTAATTCACTAAAGCTAAATCCATATCGAAAAAACCTAAACCCTAGGCCTCCAGCATACTGAACTCATTAAAAAAGAGCCCAAGAGTAACGGCCAATCTCAATCAGTAACATCATAACAAACAGAATTTTGATAACTTTGTTGCCCCCCTTCAACGCTATGCGTGTACCTATTTGCGAGCCAATAAGAGTGCCAAGCATCATAATTAACGCCAGTTTAATATCAAAATATCCATGACTGATAAACCAAACTAACGCACTGACATTAAACAGGGTTGATAACACTTGAGATGACGCCATCGCATGAAGAAAATCCATACCAAAGGCACGAATATTACCGAGTATAATAAAGGTTAACGTTGCAGGACCAAACATGCCTTGATAGAAGCCAAGTATAGCGCCCATTACCGCACTCACTCCCCTTTGGTGCTGGTGAAACAATGGTTCAACAGCCTTCTCTCCCATCTCTTTATTACGGAAGGTATAGATAGCCAGTGCAATCATAATCACTAATAAAATAGGCTTAAACCAAGACTCTGACACATCATCTAGCAAGGAGGAGCCAATAAAGGCAAATATACAGCCACTAATGATGGCAGGGACAATTAACCGCCAAGGTAAATCCATTGAAAATGCATAGCGCCTAACATTATTAACACCACTTGCCAGCATCGCTAGCTTGTTGGTACCAATCACAATTGGAATTGCGACACCTGGCATAGCATTAAATAATGCCGGTAGTTGTAATAGTCCGCCGCCACCGACTGTCGCCTGTGCTATACCGCTTATAATCGCAATCATGCCCAAATACAGATATTCAGTAATAGACACAGCTATGTCTCCTTTAGTTATTTGATACAAGCGTAGTCAAAAGATAGCGATTGAGCATAAGGACTTAGAAACTTTAATGCGGCGTAAGTAACAGTTTCCCTTATATTATTAATACTATGTGCAAATAATGCGCACTCGGCCCTATCTCCACAGCAAAACTGTCGCGGCGATCCTATACTTTTGTCTCTCATCTAGGCTTTGGAGTTCCCATGACAAAAAAAATCAACTTGGCAGTTCTACTCACTATGTCGCTTGCCACTATAGCGGGATGCACCAGCCCCAACCCGTATGGGGACGCTTACGGAGCAGCAGAAACACAAACAATTGGGCAGGTGTATTACGGTACGATAGTCAAAGCAGAACCGGTGACGATTGCTGAATCAGATAAAACAAACGTTATAGCAATGATTGCTGGCGCAGCAATCGGAGGGATCCTAGGCTCCGAGATTGGCGGCGGAGCGGGATCGGATATTGCGGCAATTGGCGGTAGTGTCGCTGGTGGATACGCTGGTAGCGAAATCGCTGATAAAACAGGTGAGCGCAATGGCGTAAATCTGACGATTCGCTTGGATGATGGACGCGTTATTTCTATTGTTCAAGAAGTTAATCCAAACATGATTTTCCAACAAGGTGAAGCTGTACAAATTAATGTCGACGGTAATACCGCAAGAGTAGAGCCACGTTGATCAACGAGTTGTTATGCCTCTAGCGCGAGGCATAACACATGGTCTTGTATGCTCCCGACATACATAAGACATTTCCTCCATCCCTGGAGGTCAGATGTGGTGAATGTCATTAATGCACGACTATATGGATATAGGCGGTAGAGTAACGCAAGAGCGGTTACCGAGGAGCATTTAATGACCTTGTCTCTATGCCGCTAAACTCTCGCTGAACGACCAAATCTTTATACTGATTGGTATAAGTCACAGGACGTAATGACAGGGCCCAGACATAAAAGCAGACTCTTTTAGCAGCGAAATATGTAGATGCGAGCAGCTATTTTGACGTAAAAAAATAGATAAAAAATTGAGCGCCCCATTATAAATCGTTAAGTTTCCGTACAGCATTCTGTTGCTATATTAATTATCAAGTTAACAAGATTAAGCAGAGGCGACAGATGAAGCAATTAACTAAAATGCTAGCAACCGCTGTAAATATGTCAGCAACAGCAGTGAAAACGGCAACCACTATCGCTCTAACCTTATTTATCTCAATGGGCAGCGTTCACGCCTCACCAAATACGGCTGTAACCGCCAATCTAGTCAGCTCAAAAACTGATGACAACTTGCTAATTTGCCAATATCAAACACTCTCTTCTAGCCATTTTCAGGTGTTTGACAAGGTTTTAGACAATGAATCTGCCTGCCCAACTAACATGCAGGTCGCCTACGAGCCAATGCTAAGCAGTGCCGAAAAGGCGCAGCTCAAACTCAGCCTGAATCAATAAATTCAAACCGTGAGCTTCAATGGTAAGCAAAGGCATATTATCGATATAAATCAGCAAGTAAGTCTTGTTAGTACATTCTCTGCAGAGTTACAGTCAGCCCAACAGACTTAAGCCATAACGATAGGCTTGGGTGTTTTTCAAGGTAGTTGTCATCAATTTATAAAGCTGAGAGAAAGCTAGCATGTCGATTCAAGATGAGTATTTCGTTTTTTCAAATGGCTACTCCAAAGTCAGTTTTGTGGTCAATATGAACGATACTCGCAGACTGGGGATATTAAGAGACCAAGCGATATCAACAACAATACCTGCGAGTTTTGAATGTAAAAGCCTGAAAACCTTTAAACCTATCGCGGCGAAATTTGATATTTCAGCTAGTACCAAGCTACTGTTTGATATGGATTATGCAAAGCCCTTCGTGGAGCTGAATTTATAGTAAGAACTCTGTTGTTCCCGCTAAGATTCAAGATAAAGATTATCTTTACCTTCACTGCTACAACATCATTAACATTCTTGATGATGAGGTAGGTTTTGACTTTGAAGAGTTAAATTCTACTCCTTTAGAAAATAGGCTCGTATTTAAACCCTCATTTGAGTCAATCATGGTGTTTTTTCATCAGTCAGTTGTTAACGCCATTGAAGCAATAAAACCTCCTATATACGCAAAACCAATCAAAGTATCTGATTGGACAATAGAACAGGAAATGTCCTATGTATAAAACCTGCTCACAGAGCGATTCATTTGCTTATCTAGCTAATGACTTGTTAAATTAGCGTTTTAAAAATAAACGTTTAAATATACCGCTTATAAAACTTGTTAAGCTAAATAAGCAATTTATAAACAGCAGCCTTTCATGCAGCCATGAGTAAACACATCACCTCAAGTTTAGTCATAACATGTAAGATTCGCTCGCAAAAAAATAAGTCAATTTTCCGACTTAAGTCAATAACTTAACATAAGCAATGCCAACTGACTCTTATTTATTCTATTGAGCTTTAAGCCATTAAAAACTGAGTGTGTTACGGCTGTCTACCTGATATCTTCGCCGAGAATTAGTTTCTTATATTAGCAATTCATATGGCGACCCATACAGCTAACTTAGTGGTTACCATGGCGCTTATAGGCCACTAACTCTCTAATCAATACCAAAGTGTGCTGGTTATTCTTGGACTTTAACAATTAAGTGCCATCGATAACGCACACTTTTAATTACTGATGAATTTATCTGTAAAAGATAAATGAATAAAAGAAGAGCTAAATCTTGATAAAAATAAATAAAATAACTATCGCATTGACCAGCGTTATGTTCAGTGGCTACCTGTATGCCGCTGACGCAACGCTAACCTCAGGTGTTATTACTTTTGTTCCGGGAGAAACAAAAGTTCAGAATGGCGATACCGTTGCTTTTAATGGCGAGTGCTTTATTGCCAAAAACACCCCTGGTGTTTGGGAATCACCAAATGCTGGTTCATGGTTTTGGGATACCACAGTCTGTTCGGGCGAACCTGAACCTGAACCAGAGCCAGAACCTGAACCAGAGCCAGAACCTGAACCTGAGCCAGAACCGGGCGACATCATTGCCTTTATCCCAGGTCAAACCAAGGTTAACAATGGCGATATCGTCTCTTATGCTAACCAATGCTTTATTGCTAAAAACAATCCAGGTGTATGGGAAACCCCAAGTGCAGACTCGTGGTTTTGGCAGTTAACCGAGTGTTCAGGTGAACCTGGTGAGCCGGAACCAACCGAATTATCAATTCTATCTCCAGTAGCCGGTCAGGTATTAAAAGCGGAAGCAGCAACAAGCATCCAAGCAAAAGTTGATGGTGAACTCGCTGCAAAAGTTGAATTTTGGGCTAACAATCAAAAACTGTCTCAAAAAGCCATTAACCCAAGCCTGACGATTTACTCGCAAAGCTGGACACCAACTGAAGCGGGTAGCGCCACAGTTAAGGTATTTGTATTCGATAAAAATAACCAAAAAATCGAACAACAATCTGTTGTGGTAACCGTAAAAGCGGATGCTGAAGAAGACTTTACCGCACCAGTAGTGAGATTTATTACCCCTAACAATGGTGCAAACTTTATTGATACAGAGACAGTGTCTATTTCTGTTAATGCCACCGATGTTGATGATGATTTAACTAAGCTGGTTATTAAAGCTAATAACGCGCAAATTTGTTCGTTTAATGCCACCAATGCAGCCACCTATGCGTGCAACTGGCAGCCGACTCAAGAAGGCAAGGTAACACTTAAAGCGATTGCCACCGACGCAGAAGGCCTAACTTCAACGGTGAGTGTGAGCATTACTGTAGAAGCTGAAGAAGAGCTTACCGCGCCTGTGGTGAAGTTCATTACACCAAGCAATGGTGCAAGCTTTATTGATACTGAGACCGTCTCTATTGCTGTTAATGCCACTGATGCTGATGATGATTTAGCCAAACTGGTTGTTAAAGCCAATAACACACAAATTTGTAGCTTTGATGCCGCTCAAGCAGCAACATTTACCTGTGACTGGCAGCCAACGCAAGTGGGCGGCGTCACTCTAAAAGCTATCGCCACTGATGCTGAAGGGCTTTCTTCAAATGTAAGTGTAAACATCACTATTGAAGAAGAAGTTATTGACCCGCCAGTCACACCACCAGGTGGACTATGTGCTGATTTCAATGTTTACCCAGACTGGACGCGTGTTGACCATGCTACCGGTGGCGACATTATGGTGCATAACAACATCGCCTACTCAGCGATTTACTGGACACAAACAGTTCCAGGTAGTGACAGCTCATGGGCACTTCACTTAAATTGTGACGGCACAGAGCCAGGCACCGCACCACTGCTTTCACTGCCAAACCCGATGGACCCTGTTCGTCTAGAAGTGGCTGGCTGGCCAAATACCTTGGTGGTTGCTAGCCCATCGACTACTGCTCCTGCGACATTGACAATCAAAACCAGTAACAGTGCAGAACTGGCTGATGTTAACAAGTTAACAGCGGCTTTCGTGTCAATCATGGAACTGGCTGCACAGACAGAGTCAGCATCGATTATCATCAGCAGTGATGTGCTTGATAAAGCCACCCAAGATAAAGCTTTAGCGACAAGCAGCATTGCGGTTCAAGACGCGCTAATCAAGGCGATGGATATCACTGGCAATAGTATTGATCTTGATGACATCAACGCGCTAAGCAACGACCTGAAAGGTTGGGCTCACGCTCACCAGCTGATCATTGCCACTCTAGCGCCACAAGCAACCTATGGCTGGTCTTTAAGTATTGGTGACTTTGCTTTTGATACGCATTCTGGTCGCCAGTCTGTTTGGGATGAAGCATCGGTATTCACTGCCGATCTACTCGATAAGCTTGAGCTATACCAAGCTAACGCTGCAAACAAAGCTGACTTTGTTGCTTTCACTAAATCTAGCTCAACGCAGGCCTTATCAAGTGAGCAATGGCACAATGCGCTAGAGTACGTAAAGCAAGTGACTGACTTTGTTAAAACACCTGCAATGCTGAAAAATATTCCAACAGACCAAGCTGCTAGTTACTTTATGGGTAACAACACCAGCAAACCGCAAATTCGTAAAGCGGCATTCAGCAACGTATTTGCTATTTTGTTTGACAAAGATTCTGAACAATTGACCAGCAAAATTGCACATTACCAAGATGCTAAAATGCCACTGTACTATGTTGGTAAATCAACAGAAAATGGCAAGTTAACCATCATTGATGCGTTAAACCGCGAATTGGCAAATGCTGAAGAGTCAATGAACAACACTGCATTCCTATATGAAACGCCTCAATCACAATGGGTTCCGTCTACCGTTTACAAGTGGGCTGACTTCATGACGGGCTTAAATGCCATGCATAACGTTGGTGTAGCGGGTAACAAGTTCTGGCTACTCGATGAAAATGTTGATGATGCAACCAACATCAAATATGCAAAAGTGGCGATTGCAGCCTTCTTAGCACAAAGTATGCAAGAAACGATTCGCTACAATGCGTGTGATGAGAATAACTGGGCTGAAATTAAATACGGTGCAGCCACAGATTACCCAATGTCAGCGAGCTGTGGTCAACTTGATCAGAAGTACGCAGATTACGGTGTTAACCCAGACTCTGGTTTAGATCACGCTTACTCTTGTCCCCGTGATGACAAGATGGAAGTCAGTGCACTAACTCATGCTAAATGGTACGGCGCTCCGGCTCCTGTTTTCGCTGCACCAAATGCAGTACTTGAAGAGCGTGGTTTGCTTGTTAACGGTAACGTTGGTCGTTGGACAAACAGCGGACACTGTAATGATGTACCAACATCAGTAGATGGCTCTAAGCAAGTATGGGAACGTGACGAATGTAAAACTTACGTTGACCAAAAAGCAGGTAAGTTCATCTGGGATGGTAGCAGCCAAGAAGACGTGGAAGGTTGTGGTTGGTGGGGCCGTGGCGTGATTCAAACTACAGGACGCCAAAACTTCGGTACGCTGAACCACTACTTAGGTCGTTCACACGTTGACCCAGAAAATATTGGCAAAACCATTGATGGTGTTGTGGTTGAAGCGCCACCAGCGAACCCGCTATATGCAGAGCTAGATTTCTGTTCAAACCCAGGCTTAATTTGTAGCTCTGAAGAGAATAAAGAAATCAAGTGGATTGCAGGTCTGTTCTACTGGGTTACCTCGGTACAAGCCTACCCTGACGAAAGCGGCCAATACGGTGGCTGGAACTACCACAACGAACTGAAAAAGTATGTTGAAGGTGGTATGAAAGGCACCGACTTTATTGATGATGTTTCTGGTATCGTTAACCGTGGTTGCCCTGATTTAACCTGTTCAACCGGTGATGTGCATAACGTGAAAGAGCGCCGTGAGAACTTTAAGTTAGTACTAGAGCAGCTAGGTTTGACTCCGCAATAAGCGCTTAACGCGATAACTTTTCTAGTTAAACATAATAGTTAAAAATAATAGTTAAATATAAAGCCAGTCAGTGCAAACTGACTGGCTTTATATCTGAGTTCAATTCCGAAGTGCGGTACTCGGCTCTATCAAACTAGCCATATCAAACTAGCCATATCAAAAAAGCCATATCAAAAAAGCCATATCAAACTAGCCATATCAAAAAAGATAGTCACCACACTAAATCATTAACAGCTTCATTTTTAGAGCGTTATACCCCTCTATACGCAACTTGGGCACCGTCTTGAGAAATGACTTTATCCCCTTGGATCACAATACCAAAGCCATGCTCTTCATCCCAAGCACATTCAAAAATCATCCCAACGGCATTTTTGTCAGGGTGATGTAAAACAAACCCAGACAGCTGCATTAACTTAAAGATATCCCCAGCCTGCATATCGGCTTCGTTCACCTCGCCGACACAGGTTTCGTAAGATTCTGAATCTTCGTCAAACACATCTAGAAACTCAGAGTCTTCAAGCAGCTCTTGATAGTTTTGATTAACATAATCGCAGACAAGCGCATAAATACGTTTTTCATTATCAATGAACCATTGCTGCATGCTATCAGCAATAGCAAGGTCTTCTTTGGTGAGAAATTCAACACTTCCGTAGGCTTTAAAATCATGCCAAGCTGTCAGCCCTGCTGTACCTTCATGAAACTCTTCACCCGCTTTCCAAGTAATATTTATTGTTTTCATAATTAACTCGCAAAAGTGAGAATTATATTTGAACTGATTGCACAATAATGTGTGGTTAAAGCGCAAAAAAGAATTTTTGTCATAGAAAACAGAGTGAAAGAATGTATTTCTAGGAAAAGTGGGGGCGAAAAGTGGGGTCAGAGTCTGAGGGATCCCCAGGAATTTAATAGCATGCTTGTGGATCCCGAACTAAGCCTTGCAGTGTCTTAATGGCCGTTC
>NZ_JBRILT010000042.1:0-40528 GCF_052977065.1 Shewanella sp. 125m-1 | reverse complement strand
AGCCGAAAAGCTAACAAAGACGCTGGTACAGTTTTTTCTTTTGCTGTTCCTAGCAGGGCGCAGCCCGTCCTCGAAGCGCAGCGCCCTAGAACCTAGTACCTTGTTTTAAATCGAAACGCCCTAGGATCTAGGGTCTTCTTTTAAAGCTGAGACGGTAATAGCCGAACGGGCTACAGCCTAGGGAACGTGACTACGTCACTTACGGAAAAGGTAGGAAAGGCAAAGAAAGGTTCTAGGACCTAGGAACTTGTTTTAACACGAAGTATGCTAGTGAATAAGATTCATTTCTACTGTGTTCAAATTATGTGTTTATGTTGATAAGCTTCGGCAAAATAGGAAATTCAAAGGGTCAACATGGAACTGTCGACACAAAAACACGCTCAAGCCACGTCAGCGTCACCTTCTACAAGCTCAACAACCCGTAACGCCAATCTTGATGCCATTCGTGGTCTAGCAGTACTTGGTATTTTGTTTATCAATATCTACTCCTTCGGCAACGGCTATTCTGGTTACTCAAACCACCCAATAACTCCGTGGTATGACTCGGCAATTGATATCTTCAATAGCTTTTTTATTGAAGGACGGTTTTTGAGTTTATTTGCGATACTTTTTGGCGCAGGATTAGCCATTCAGTCAGAGAAAAAACTCAACTCAAACCAAGCTAACCAGATGAAGTCACGGCTTAAGTGGCTGATACTATTCGGTGCTTTACATGCCACTTTCATTTGGTTTGGCGACATTTTGTTTACTTACGGCGTCAGTGGCTTATTAACCCTTTGCTATATTTCACTGACACAGCAAAAAATACTCCGCAGAGCCGGTCTATTTTGGGCCATTGGTTTAATCAGTTTAATCCTTATGACAGTATTTCTCTCAGAGCCTTTCCCGCTTCGAGAGAGCGCCGCAGCAGAGTTTCAATACCAACTATGGACAGGCCCTTATTTAAGCCAGTTAATTGAACAAGTTATTTTATTCTTAGCCATTGCCGTCACAACACCTTTAACAATAATGTGGTTTGCATCGGGACTAATGTTATTAGGTGTATACCTGTATCGAGAGGGGATGTTTGAGCAAGGCTTTAGCCGCAAGCAGCTGTTACGCTTAATGATTACTGCACTACTGCTTTCTGCCATAGATGGTCTTTGTAGCTTGTCTAACTCTGCGCTATTGCAAAGTTTCAGCCCGGCGATAGTCGTGATCAGCGCGCTTCCCACTGCATTAATCTACATACACATTTTGGTTAAGATATGCCAAAACCGAGCAACTATCCTCACACCATTGCAGAATGTTGGCCGCTTAGCATTGAGCTTATACATTCTGCAATCAATTGTGATGTCTCTATTATTTAGATACTTCGCACCTTCGCTACTATTAACCTTAGATAGACCAGGCTATGTGGCTATTGCCATTGGTTTTTCAGCCATACAGTTGCTCCTTGCTAGTGTGTATCTGAAGTATTTTAATCAAGGTCCACTCGAATGGTTATGGCGCAAGCTCTCCGGCAGCGGCACGATTGCGCCAACTGCCAACCCTATTACAAACAACCAATAAAAATATCGCTTACGCTTAAAACCAATCAGTATAAAATGGCTGCAGGATGCAGAGGCTGATTAAGTATCTACATCCTTAAACAATGCTTACAGAAGGCTGGACACAGGTAACTCTCATGGCAAGCTTAGGTGTGGTTTGCATTCAGCTATCAACTAAAAGCCATTAATCAAAAAGCAAAAGCCCTGAAGCTATGATAGCGACAGGGCTTTTCAGCATGACTCGCAAAATGTATTTAGCAACAAATTAGCATAAAACCACTAGCTAACTTTTTTGGCCTGCTGCTTAATTGTCGGTGATGCTATCGCATCTTGAGCAGCGATTAATTGCAGCTCATAAGCGCCTTGATTAAAGGTCTCCAATAGCACGGCATCAACGGAGGCATTAGTGCGCTCAAATGCAGCTACAGGGCTAAAGCCCGCCTGCAAGTTAGCCAACATCAATCCACTGATTAGGTCGCCAACGCCTACCGGTTGCTTTTCAAACTCATACAAAGGACGCGATACTAGGTAGCTGCCGCCTTTTATCACCAGCAACATCTCAAACTGCTCTTTGCAGGTTGCCGCTTTTGCAAGATGCTTAACCACCACCATCTTAAGGCCTTTGGCTAGCAAACTCTCACAAGCATCAATCACTTCATCCAGATTATGCAGCTTTGTATCGGTGAGTGTTTCTAATTCTAATAAATTAGGCGCTATGATGTCAGCTTCAGCTAAGGCTTGGTTTTTAAGAAACTCCTGCACGCCCGGCGACACAATACAGCCCTTTTCTGGATGGCCCATTACCGGATCGCAAAAGTAGATAGCATTAGGGTTTAGTGCTTTCATCTTTTTCACTGCGTCTGCAATTTCAGCGCCTTGCTCTGCACTGCCCAAATAACCACTTAATAAGGCATCGCAGGTTTGCAGCTTGCCAATATTATCTAACCCTTGCACCAACTCAGTGATCTGACCCGCTGGCATAATCATTCCAGCCCATCCTTGTGCGTACTGCGTATGGTTAGAGAACTGCACCGTATTAATTGGCCAAACCTCCATACCTAGACGACGCATTGGGAATACAGCACTGCTGTTTCCAGCGCAGCCAAATACCACATGGGATTGAATGGATAAAATCCGCTTCATTGGTCACTACCTTTAATGTTATTAGCGATGTTAATTGAGGGTGCTCTATTGCCGTTTATTGACAACTAGCAGAGATTTTTAGCAATTATACCAATTAGGCTAAATTAGTATTCTCAAACTTAATCAGCTTGTGAGCTATTGCATAGGATTTGTATTCTCGATGGCCAATCACCAGCCTGATAGATCACCTTTGCATGCCACCAGTAGGCTTAAAGCATTAAAAAAGCCCTTAACGATTAATTAAGGGCTTTGTATTATTAAAGCAATTTATTACATTGCTTTAAATTATTAGTGCTTAACTTGGTAGAAGTTAACTCGGTTGTTAGCTTCTGTTGCATCTAATACTGCAAACTCACCATTCACAACTGTCATTGCTTGTGGGTTATTCAGACCCGCAATATCGCTAGCTGTAACAACGGTATTTGAAGTCAAGTCCATGGTTAACATTTGCTGACCAGAATGGCTAAGTAAGTAAGCTTTATCGTCTGCCACGCTAATACCGGTTACATTCGGGTATTGCTCAGCATCAATATTGATAATCGCTTCACTGTTAAGCTCGTAATCTTTGCCACTTAAACGCGAAACCACAAAGTTATTACGCTTAGTATCAGGCAGAGTCACCATTAAATACTCCTGGGTGTTCGCATCCCAACCCACGTTAGCAACGTAGTTGTACTTAGCTCGCACTGTCGCAAAACGGCTACGCTTTAGCTCACGCACGCCATCTGTACCTTCAATGAAGCGACCATAAGTATCGTCAAACTTAACGCTTGGGTCGTACTCAACGCGTACAAAGCTCTTGTGATCCGCTGTAACTAATACCGATGTTGCGCCGTCAAAAGTCACGCCCGCAAGGTTAGAGATCTCAGCTGAGAATGCCGCATCAATCTGCACTTTTGCTAAAATAGTTGTCAGCGTGTCATCTAAGAAGTAAACCCAATTATTGCTAGTCACTACTGCGTATAACTTGCTTTGAGGGTTGTAGCTCATGCCCGTTGCTAGGCCAAAGACGTCACTTGGCAGCTCAACGCTTTTAAGCAATTGAAGCTCGTCGCTTGTCGCAACTTTAGTGGCGTCATTTTGAGTCATGGTTGCAAAATCAGGCTTCTCGATTGAGTAAGCACCACGCGCTGACAGCTTAGAAAGCGTTGGCCAGTTAGCTGTAGACCAAATGGTTTTCTCTGAATCAAAGGTCATGCGCACTGGGTCGCTTTGACCGATATACGGGAATGGGCCTGTTTGCGTAAAGGCTTGTACTATGTTGAAGCCAATAATGACTAGGAACACGTTAACCGTTACCTTGTTCAGTAAGCTCCATTCACTGCTATCACTTTTTTCTACTAGCTTGTCGCCTTGTAGCAGCATTAATACGCCGGCAAACAATAAGATAATCGCAAAGACCACAATCACCCATACATAGGTGTGAACGCCAAAAATCGCTGGGCCAAAACCTTGGCCAATATCACGAAGAATATGCGCTGAACTATGACGATAACCTGCCCATAAGCCGTATACCGCAGTGATAATCAGTGCGCCAATATACTTTGGCTTTAAACCGTAACGCATGATGAAAATTGCGATTAGCGAGACCAGCACCATAGCGGTGCGCTCTTGCCAACAAAGAATACAAGGGGTGTCACCCATGGCAAAGCCCAAGATGATACAAGCGATACCTACCGGTAAAGCGATTAGCGCTAATGCCGCCAACGATATAATTCTGTTTACTGTTAATTCATTCATCATAGTGTTCTCACAAGTTACCGGCAGGCACTAACATGCCCCAAGTGGCGATCAACCAAATCCCCATGCTCATTAAAATGCTCAGAGCCAAAAAAATATGCGCCATTTTTTGTTTGTGAGGTTTAAAGGCAACCAAGAAACAAGCAATAAAAATTAGGCAAAAAAGTAGAAATTCCACAACTTTCTCCAATAGAGTTCACTCGAACTCAATTCAAAAATGCGCTTAGTAATAAGCCAAATATCGGCTAAAAATGTCGACAGCATTCGCTGTAATACTTGGTAATTTGTAGTGCAAGTTACTCAAGCTGAGACTAAATTACGGTAAATCTACTGAAAAAAATGTGCCCCAACCGCCATACCTCTAAATGAGTATTAGCGTGTTCTGGTTTTTGCTAAGCAGGTTCATTTATCACTAAATTAGTGAGCGCTAGCGCTTACACACAATTGATGAGAGAGCGGCGATTCACACTCTAAAGCGAGTTGTGACCCTAGGCTAAAAGCATGAATTAATGGGATTTAAAACAAAGATCTGGGTATAGGGTGAGCAATGCCACTAAACACACGCTACTGCAGATAACAAAAAAGCCCCCAACATTTGCATGTTGGGGGCTTTCAATGCTTAACCTGGTTACAGGTTGAAGCTAAACGCGGTCATTACTTACGGTTATGACGCTTACGCTCGTTTTCAGTCAAGTAACGCTTACGAACACGGATGTTCAGCGGAGTTACTTCTACTAATTCGTCATCATCGATGAACTCAAGCGCTTGCTCTAGTGTCATTTCGATATGCGGAGTTAGTACCTGTGCTTCGTCAGTACCAGATGCACGCATGTTAGTTAGCTGCTTACCTTTCAAACAGTTAACTGTTAGGTCGTTAGCGCGTGCATGAAGACCAACTACTTGACCTTCGTATACTTCTGATGCGTGAGTAATAAACAGACGACCACGCTCTTGTAGACCGAATAGTGCGAATGTTAGTGCTTTACCAGTAGCGTTAGAGATCAATACACCACGTGCACGTTGACCAATATCACCGCCTTTCAAAGGACCATAGTGGTCGAATGAATGGTAAATAAGACCAGTACCAGAAGTCGCTGTCATGAACTCAGTTTGGAAACCAATTAAACCACGGCTAGGGATAACGAAGTCGATACGTACACGACCCTTACCGTCTAACTGCATGTCCTTCATGTCACCCTTACGGATACCAAGCTTCTCGATCACTGCACCTTGATGCGCTTCTTCAACGTCAACAGTTAGTGTTTCGAACGGCTCACACATCTCGCCATCGATCTCTTTAACGATAACTTCTGGACGAGAAACAGCTAGCTCGTAACCTTCACGACGCATGTTTTCAATCAAGATTGAAAGGTGAAGCTCACCACGGCCTGATACGCGGAAACGATCTGGGCTGTCAGTTTCTTCAACGCGCAATGCTACGTTGTGTACTAGCTCTTGTTGTAGACGCTCAAGGATGTTACGTGAAGTTACGTACTTACCTTCTTTACCCGCAAACGGAGAAGTGTTTACCTGGAATGTCATTGTTAGTGTTGGTTCATCAACAGACAATGGAGGTAATGCTTCTACGTTAGTAGGGGCACAAATTGTGTCAGAAATCTGTAACTGGCCAAGACCAGTAATCGCAACGATGTCACCAGCGTTAGCATCTGTAACTTCGTGACGCTCTAGACCCATGTAACCTAATACCTGGCCGATTTTACCGTTACGTTTTTTGCCGTCAGCGCCAAGTACAGTAACTTGTTGGTTAGTCTTAACACTACCACGCTTGATACGACCAATACCGATAACACCCACGTATGAGTTGTAGTCGATTTGAGAGATTTGCATCTGGAAATCACCTTCAGCATCAGCATCTGGTGAAGAAACTTTTTCAACGATCGTTTCGAAAAGTGGCGTCATATCTGCGCTAGTTTCGTCTGGATCTAATGTTGCAAAACCGTTTAGTGCAGAAGCATAAACGATTGGGAAATCTAGCTGCTCATCGGTAGCGCCTAGGTTGTCGAACAAGTCAAATACTTGGTCAATAACCCAATCAGGACGTGCGCCAGGACGGTCAATCTTGTTAATAACAACGATTGGCTTAAGACCTTGAGCAAAAGCTTTCTTAGTCACGAAGCGAGTCTGTGGCATTGGACCATCAACAGCGTCAACTAGTAGTAATACTGAGTCAACCATAGATAGAACACGCTCTACCTCACCACCGAAATCGGCGTGACCTGGGGTATCAACGATGTTGATACGGTAATCGTTCCACTTGATGGCAGTGTTCTTGGCCAGAATCGTGATACCACGTTCCTTTTCAAGATCATTTGAATCCATCACCCGCTCAGTGGCTTCTCCTCGAGACTCAAGGGTTCCTGACTGCGCCAGCAACTTATCAACCAAGGTAGTCTTACCATGGTCAACGTGTGCAATAATGGCGATGTTACGTAAATTCTCTAACACGGCTAAACCTCTTACCATCGGTATAATATATAGGGGGGGTTACTGCCAACGACTAAAACCAATCTAGTATAGTAGTTGCAATAAAAAGCGTGACATTCTACTCTAGCTCAGCGTTATCTCACAGGATTATTTTTAACCAATCGTTAAAAATAACTCTTTCGCATTGATTTTTTTTGCCTTAACGTCTGCTTTTTACACACTTTTTTATACTTTAGTTGTGTGACACTATTAGGTCATCCTAGACAAACACTCCTCCTTAAATTCATCATTTTCACCTTTTAAAGCTATTTTAAGCCTCAAATTCCGCTAGAAAACAACGGATATTCTCTTCACAAAAAAACAAAAAACATGACTGTCCTTAATCCTAATAACACTTATTGAAAATCTAATGTTATTTGCTTGACCTCCCCCCTATAAAATTACTCATGGCTTAGTTATTCTGTGTAACGATTTTTAGCGAGACGCCAACAGTTGATTACAGGGAAAATAGCGGCTGCACTGTTATAGCGCGTGCACCATCTCGATCCATCCCGCGCACCATTACGGTGCAACAAGGATATCAGCATCGAGAACAAAAATATTATCACCCTTAATTATCAGTGAGTTACAAATTTGGCATAAGTCTCGCTTTAAGAATGCCAGAATCGCATTAAGCGCTAAATATTAAAGATAAAACAAAGGGACGCCCCTTTACCCTACTCGGAGACTTTAGAATGTCAGCAGAATCAGTTTTACAACAACTAAAAGAATTAGAAGTTAAGTTTGTTGATTTACGTTTTACCGATACGATAGGTAAAGAGCAGCACGTAACCATTCCAACTCACCAAGTCGATGCTGACTTTTTTGAAGACGGTAAAATGTTTGACGGTTCTTCAATCCAAGGTTGGAAAGGCATTAATGAATCAGACATGGTATTGATGCCAGATCCTGCAAGTTTTGTACTTGACCCTTTCACGGCAGAAACTACTGCTAACATTCGTTGTGACATCCTAAACCCTGGCACAATGACCGGTTACAACCGTGACCCACGCTCTATTGCTAAAAAAGCAGAAGACTACCTACGTTCAACAGGTATTGCTGACACCGTATTGGTAGGTCCTGAGCCAGAATTCTTCCTATTTGACGATGTTAAGTTCGGCGCTGACATGTCTGGTTGTTTCTACAAGGTTGATGCTGAAGAAGCAGCTTGGAACTCAGGTACTAGCTACGATGGTGGCAACAAGGGTCACCGTCCAGGCGTGAAAGGTGGTTACTTCCCAGTAGCACCAGTAGACTCTTCACAAGACATCCGTAGTGCTATGTGTTTAGTGCTAGAAGAGATGGGTCAAGTTGTTGAAGCGCATCACCATGAAGTTGCTACAGCGGGCCAAAACGAGATCGCGACACGTTTCAACTCACTAACACTTAAGGCCGATGAAGTTCAGGTACTTAAGTATGTTGTTCACAACGTGGCCCACGCTTACAACAAGACAGCGACATTTATGCCTAAGCCAATCGTTGGCGACAACGGTAGCGGTATGCACGTGCATCAGTCTCTTGCGAAAGATGGCGTTAACTTGTTCGCAGGTGACAAGTACGGTGGATTGAGCGAAACAGCTCTATTCTACATCGGTGGTGTGATTAAGCATGCGCGTGCAATTAACGCATTTGCTAACCCATCGACAAACTCATACAAGCGTCTTGTACCACACTTCGAAGCGCCTGTTATGCTTGCTTACTCAGCAGCTAACCGCTCTGCTTCTATCCGTATCCCAGTGGTACCAAGTGCAAAAGGTCGTCGTATCGAAATCCGTTTTGGTGACCCAGTGGCTAACCCATACTTAGCGTTCTCTGCAATGCTAATGGCTGGCCTTGACGGTATCCAGAACAAGATCCACCCAGGTGAAGCAATGGATAAAGATCTATACGATCTTCCAGCTGAAGAAGCAGCAGAAATCCCAACAGTTGCCACTTCACTAGAAAACGCACTTGAGTGTCTAGACGCTGACCGTGAGTTCCTAACTCGTGGCGACGTATTCACTAACGACTTTATCGACTCTTACATCGCCCTTAAGTCTGCTGATGTTGAGCGCATCAACCAAACAACTCACCCAGTAGAATTCGAGCTTTACTACAGCTTGTAATCCTCTGAGTGACCCGCTAACCACTCGTAAGTGATTAGTCTTTAAAGCCCTAAACAGTCATGTTTGGGGCTTTTTTATTTAGCAGGTAAATGACTAATCTTTAAAACTGATACACCGCAACACGGCCATTATGCCCTGCAGCAACTAGTGTATTGCCCTCGATAGCCAAAGTAAAAAATCCCTGAGACTCACCGTTAATCAGCAGTGGCTGCCAACTATAACCATGATCATGAGAAATATCGGTTGATAGCTTACCGGTGGCAATACAGGTTTCTTCGTAGCACACCATAGCGCTGCGCAAACCTGGGGTTGTGCCGGGGGCTTTATGCCACACATAGCCTTTTTTATACACCATATTGGCAGCATGCTTATCACGCTGCTGATAATCGCCTCCCAGTACAAATAGATCATCTAGATGATTAAATGCCAGCGCATAACCACCGGCAGTTTGAGTATCATCATAAAGTGCGATTGGATGCCGACGCCAATGCGTGCCTGAATCGGCGGTAAGGTAGACTGAGCTACTATATCCTCCGGTAGTAAACCAGGCGCGGCCTCTCTTGCCAACAACTAAGGTGTTACCGCTAGCGGCAAACGCGACCTCTTTATCAAGCATTTTGGGTAACCCACCTTTCGCCACTCGCTGCCAAGATTTTCCGCCATCGGTTGTACGCAAAATCACATAACAACCACCAACCGGATCACCCAGCAATAAGCCGTTATTACGATCCCAAAAGGCGATTGAATTAAAAAAGCCGAGTTCATCTGGATTATCAAATATTAATTGCCAACTTAAACCCTGATTTTCGGTGATATACAGCTTAGATAAGCCCCCTTCACCCGCGCCCATAACAATGGCAGTGTTGGCATCGAATACTTCAATATCGCGAAAGTCAGTCAAAGGCTGATCTTTTACCGACACATCTAACCAGGTGTTACCTTGATCTTTGGAGATATAAACACGGTTATCTGTTCCCGTAACCCAAGCAACCCCATCAAGTATGGCGCTACCTCTCAAAGCGGCATTGGCCCCAAGCGTTTGCACATTCCAATCCATGGATGAGGTACTGAAGCAACATAAGCTAAGTAACAGTATGAATATCTTCATTTAATTTCCTTAAAAACGGCATCATAAATACTATCGGCCAATCATAGGTAATAGGCAAGCCTAAAGGTGGCAAGCATTTAGCCCATTATTGCTCGCTCACATAAACATCAGTTTATTAGCCTAAGCTAAATAAAGCATGATTAAACAACAAGTTAATAACAAGTATTGCTGGACACTGGCTACACGATAGCCTAAATTAAAAGTGTGACGAAGATCACCGTTTAAGTAATAAGGAACCTACTATGAGAAAAACAGCCACTCGAGTAACACTATTAAGTGCAGGACTACTACTTTCCACCACAAGCCTAGCCGCGATGAGCCCGATTGCAGAATGTAACGATTGCTCAAGCCAAGCAGCACTAAAAGCCGCAGAATCACAACAAAGCGACAGTGTTTTCGTGGTTGATTTTGTGAATCGCACCGCCAAAAAGTTTGTCACCGATGACCAAGGCAGCGCATTACTGACCAAGCTTTCAGTTGGTGAGCTAAGTCAGCTCAATCAAGAATTCAATTACCGCAAAGTACATTTAAGAGCGGTAAAACCATAAGTTAACAGTGACATGTCAGGCCTTAACATTAAGGCCTGTTTTTCTTTTTATACGCTTTTTATCACAGACAGAAGCCGCTCAATATCGGCCATATCATTATAAATATGCGGTGACACACGAATACCTTGGCTCCGCAGATCCACGCTCACATTCGCCTGTTGCAATGCTGCTAACACCTGTTGTTGCTTAGCGCCAAAATCTAAAATCAACGTACCACTGCGCTTTGCCTCAAGCCTTGGAGATACAAACTCCTGCTCAAACTGTTCTGCAACCACATCGATTAACCATTGGTTATGCTCACGAAGCTTATGAGAACCTATATTGGCAAAGTAACCTATGCTATGCGCCGCTATCGCATAGGGAGCAATCGAAGGTGTACCGCCCCAAAACTTAAGTGCGCTTTGGTGATAACGAAAATCGTGAATATCAAACTCAAACGGATTTTCATGGCTAAACCAGCCCACATCTTTTGGCTGGCAGTGCTCAATATGCATTGCGTTTATCCATAAATAAGCTGCGCCCGGACCACCACATAACCACTTAACACTTGAGCCGATTAAGAAGTCAGGCTGCAGAGCCTGTAAGTCTAACGGCACGATACCTGCCGATTGCGCCACATCGAGTAGGGTTAATACATTTTTAGATTTTGCAGCATTAACAATTTCTTCGACAGGGGCTTGCTGCCCCGTGTTGGAATACACATGGCTGACAAACACTAAATCGATATCGGCACTAATATGTGACTGCCAGACCTCGGCATCGGTAATATCTAAAGACTTAGGAATAAAGCGCAACTCACAGCCCTGTGGCAGGGCTTTTTTAAGCGCAAACCCCATACTTGGGAAGTCAATTTCACTCATCAGAACGACTGCATGCTGCTGATTAAGCCGCTCTAACGACATCACCAACTTAGTCAGCGCGCTAGAGAGATTAACCTGAGGACAAAACTCCTCGACGCGCGCATTAAACAACTTAGCCAGCCCCTGACTAAATTGTTCAATCACCTGCAACCAATCATGCCAGGGCTCTTTTCCCGATGTTTGCCAAGGCGCAAAAAACTGCTTTGAGAACGCTTGCTCGGCATCTTTCAATGGCCGACCCACCGAATGGTTAAGCAGGTAGCTCCCTGGCGCTAAACTAAAATCATCTTTAAAAGACTGCATATTACTCTGCCTCCAAACTCGCTTTTAGCGTGCAAATATCATCAAAACGAGTTCGGATATCACTACGTTTAGCAGCGGCTCTTCTATCGCGTAATTTTTCTAGCGAGTTAAGTAATACCGGTAATGGTGGGCCACTGGCGGTGACTTTTGACATATGTTGCTGCTGCATATTTTTTGAAGGCTGAGTAATATACTTAGATACCAGCTCATTATGATGCTGAATCGCCGTTTGCCCGTGTAATTCACATACCTCCAAAAACAACTGAAGATTTTGCTGGTACCATTGCTCGTGACGTAAATGACTCATGCCCAGTAACGCATCCATAAAGCTGGTTCGGCGCATACAGTCACGTAAAATGCGTTGATCTTCAGGCATCATGTATAAAAACTTATCAACCAGCATCTGCGAGTAACCCGGCTCGTTTGCAGCGCATAAGCCCAGCAGCATATCGATAACGTTGATCCCGGCAAAATCCCCCGCATTAGCGCCGCGATAAACTTGGCTACCTACACGATAAGGTTTGTAATAGGGTCTCACGCAATAGAAGAAGTCATCGGCATCAAGCTGCAAAAACAAGACTCGGTTTGATTCAATCACATCTTGTAAGGCTTGCTTAGCAACGTTCAGCAGATCAGAGGCAATGGGATGATCTATGCCTAACGGCTGAATTTTTAACAGTGCATCGGCGGCACGCTTATAAGCCAAAATGCCTTTGGTGTTATAATCAACAAACAGCTTCTCGGCAGCTAAATCAGTAAAGCGTTTATACACCCCCTGGTGTGCACGGTTATGGGTAGTAAGGTGCGCCGTGGCAAATCTTGGGGTCACACCAATAGAGGCGCCAATATGCATAGCAAGGGTAGACGCCTCTGTCAGTGGTGATACGGTTTCTCGTGAAGGCTCGGTAATTTCGTGCCTACGGCATGCCGCCATATACAGGCCAACATTACCAAGCAGATCAAAAGCATGATCAAAGCCTTCGTCAGTATTTCCCTCAGCCAGCAAACTGGCTATCAGCTGGCGCCCTTCAGATTCAAGTTGCAGCTTTAAGTGCTCGCCAACACCTTCAACATTAGCCCTGTCGCTCTGCTCAGCGTAAAGCGATTCAAGCTCACTATTGAGTTCAACAAAACGAGTGCGGATCCAATGATCGAATGCCTGAGTATTTTGCGTCATCTGTTAGTCCTTATTTTTATTTTTTCGATGAGACTGTGCAGTAATCTATAGTCACTTAGCCTAGCAGGATCCCTATGGTGTAAATCGATAAACTGGCGCGAATAACTTCCATTTAAGGTCGAGATCCCCTATAAAATGGATAATTGATACCGATTTTCACCACAAAAAATAAAAAGGCCTCCAATGGATAACAAGGACCGCAACATACTCGCCATATTACAACGTCAAGGCCGTATCGCGATTAGCGAGCTCGCTGCCAAATTAAATATGTCGGATACCCCCTGCCTTCGCCGCGTGAGAAAGCTAGAGCAAACGGGTGTGATTAGCGGTTATGCGGCGCAAATCGATCCTAAAGAAGTTGGGCTTAACGTAGTGGTGTATGCTTTTGTACGCCTCAAAGAAAATTCAGATCAACATGCAATTGTGTTCGAAGAAAGCATGGAAAATCTCAAGCAAGTCATGGAATGTTCAGTGGTCACCGGTGCCCACGATTACCTGCTAAAAATCGTTGCTAGCGACCTGCTCAGTTATGAAAGCTTCGTAAAAAAGTCGCTTGGCAGCTTAAGCTGTATCGCCGGGATCGAATCTACCGTCGTGTTAAAGCAAAACTTCTCGCGCAATACATTGCCGCTATAGCGGCATTCACGCCCCCTAAAAATAACTGATAAAAAAACACTAGACGACCGGTCTAATTGTGTTAGTCTGTTTACTATGAAAACAAGTATCAAAACAGATCCTCAGCAAACACGTCAGCATATTATCGACTCAGGATACAGCCTGATTTCGAGCAAAGGCTTTTCCAATGTCGGTCTATCGCAGATCTTAAAATTTGCCGATGTGCCTAAAGGTTCTTTTTACCACTACTTCAAATCCAAAGAGCAGTTCGGTGAAGAGGTGATTAACAGTTACTTTAAAACTTACTTAAGCAGTATCGACAGCCTATTTGCGCCAGAGAATGGCTCAGGCTTAGAGAGATTGATGAGCTACTGGTTACGCTGGCAAAGCACCCAAAGTGATGCCTGTATCGACCAAAAGTGCTTAGTGGTCAAACTCAGTGCCGAAGTCTCAGATCTATCAGAACCCATGCGCCTTGCCCTAGACAAGGGCTCATCAGCGGTTATTGCTCGCCTTGCGAGCTGTATTGAAGCTGGAATAGAAGATGGCTCTTTGACTGCAATGAATGCCGCCTATACCGCAGAAACCTTATACCAGATGTGGTTAGGTGCCAGTTTAAGAAATAAATTAACCCGTGATCCCAATGTCATCACACGCGTATTACAGATGACTCAAGCCCTGCTAGCTAATCCTGTTTCGGTATTGAAGTGATCTAAAGTGAAATGCTCTTCACTGAAATAATCAGCAAATTTATCTCCCCCGCCTATGCTTATACCTGTTGATGGCGGGCATTTTTTTAACCGTTTACTAGACGACTGGTCTACTAAATGTTAGGCCTTAGTATCATTCGACAATTAGTCGACTATAGGAAAGATTATGTACAGCTTCGATTACTACAACCCTACTCACATTAGTTTTGGTGAAGGAAAAATTGCTGAACTGGATAACTTAGTCCCACAAGATGCAAAGGTCTTAGTGTTGTTTGGCGGCAACAGCGCCAGAAGCACAGGTACTCTCGATGAAGTAAAGGCTGCGCTTAAGCAGCGTGAAGTTGTTGAATTTGGTGGTATCGAGGCGAATCCAACCTACGAAACATTGATGCAAGCGGTCGAAGTCGTAAAACAGCAAAATATCGACTTTCTCTTAGCAGTTGGTGGTGGCTCGGTTATCGATGGCACCAAGTTTGTGGCAGCTGCCGCGCTATTTGAAGGTGAGCCATGGGACATTCTTTTAAGCTGGGGCGCTAAGGTCACTCAAGCAATGCCATTCGGTACGGTTCTGACCTTGCCTGCCACGGGTTCTGAGATGAATAGCGCCAGCGTGGTTACCCGTAAAGAGTTCCAAGCTAAACTCTCTTTTATGAGCAATCACGTCTTTCCAAAATTTTCAGTATTAGACCCAAGCAAAACCTTCACATTACCAGAACGCCAAGTCGCTAACGGCGTTGTCGATGCTTTTATTCACATCACTGAGCAATACCTTAACTACCCTGTTAATGCGCCAGTGCAAGACAGATTCGCCGAAGGCTTGCTTCAAACCCTAATCGAATTAGGGCCAAAAGCCCTAAGCCAACCTCAAGACTTCGATGTACGTGCCAACCTGATGTGGGTGGCAACAATGGCACTGAGCGGCGTGATAGGTAAAGGCGTGCCACATGACTGGGCAACACACATGATTGGCCATGAAATTACCGCGCTTTACGGTGTTGACCATGCCCGTACTATCGCGATGATTTTACCGGGTATGCTCGATGTTCGCCGAGAAGCTAAGCAAGAGAAGTTACTGCAATATGCCGATCGCGTTTGGGGAATTAACCAAGGCTCGGTTGATGAAATCATCGATGCGGCGATAAGCAAGACCCGCGACTTTTTTGAAGCGATGGGCATTAATACTCGCCTATCAGACTACGATTTAGACAGTAGCAGTATCGATGAGATCATTAGCAAGCTTGAAGCCCACGGCATGACGGCTTTAGGTGAAAAACAAGATGTTGATCTGGCTATGAGCCGCAAGATTTTAGAACGTAACTTATAACTCTTAATAATTAAACAGATACAAACTTAACAGAGACCTCAGCTAACTGGCAGGCATCACGTAATAAGGATGCCGCTATTGGCAAACCAACAGATAAAAAGGACGACAAAATGAAGATATTGATGGTACTGACCTCACACGACAAACTTGGCGACACAGGCTTAAAAACAGGCTTCTGGCTCGAAGAATTTGCCAGTCCTTTTTATCGCTTTAAAGACAGTGGCTGTACTGTCACCTTAGCTTCACCTGCTGGCGGACAACCACCAATAGACCCTAGTAGCGAGCAGCCGGACTTTCAAACGGCAGCGACCGATAGATTCAATCAAGATGAACAGGCCAAGCAGCAACTGGCAACCACTAAAGTGTTAGCTGAGATAAACCAAGCTGATTACGACGCGATTTTCTATCCAGGTGGCCATGGGCCATTATGGGATCTCACTAACGATGATCACTCTATCGCATTAATAGCCGCTTTCTACCAGGCTAAAAAGCCTGTAGGACTTGTGTGTCACGCACCGGGGGCACTTAAAAATGTGAAAAACCCCGATGGCACACCTTTAGTTGCTGGCAAGCAAGTGACAGGATTTACTAACGGTGAAGAGGCGGCAGTGCAGCTGACTGATATCGTGCCTTTCCTCGTGGAAGATATGATGCTGGCAAATGGCGCGCTGTATAGCAAAGGCGATGACTGGAGTAGCTACTTGGCGGTCGATGGCAACTTAATCACTGGCCAAAACCCAGCTTCTTCTGAAGTGGTGGCCGATGAGATCATCAAGCAACTGAAGTAACTCAAGTAGCTAACTTCTGACTACACTCTTGACTACATGAACTATGGCGCGATTAACTTCGCGCCAGATTCTATCTTTCGCACAGAACTTCTTAATAGCTCTTATTAATTGTAAGGACCGCCAATGATCACTCTGCATCATTTAAATAAGTCTCGCTCAAAACGTATCATCTGGTTACTTGAGGAACTTGGGGTAGATTATCAAATAAAAGCCTATCAACGAGATAGCCAAACTTTCCTAGCGCCGCCAGAACTCAAAGCCATTCATCCACTAGGCAAGTCACCTGTGATTGAGTATCAACAGCAAGTGATTGCAGAATCAGGCGCAATTACCCAATACCTTATCGATAACCATGCAGCAGGAACGCTCGCACCAGAAAAGGGCAGCCCTGATTATGTTGAGTATCTACAATGGCTTCACTTTGCAGAAAGTTCAGCAATACTGCCTTTATTACTGAGAATGTTTGTCGCCAAAGACGGCTGTCAAACCAACTTCTTAGAGGGCTACGCTGCCATTGAGTCTGAAAAAATTCTTAGCTACGTCAATCAATCGCTTGAAGGTAAGCGTTACCTTGTCGCCGACAAGCTTACTGGCGCGGATATCATGATGTCGTTTATCGTTGAGCTACTCGTGGCCAGTGGTGAAGCTGAAAAGTACCCGCATATTGCCACTTACGCTAAGCAGCTTGGTCAGCACGCCAATCACATTAAGGCTGGCGAGATTGAGCAGCAATACGATAAAAGCTAGCTGTTAGCTGTCAAAAGCTAAAAATGAATATTCAATAGAAAGGCAGCCATAAGGCTGCTTTTTACATAAGCTAATTATGAT
Organism: Shewanella sp. 125m-1; assembly: GCF_052977065.1. NCBI lineage: Bacteria > Pseudomonadati > Pseudomonadota > Gammaproteobacteria > Alteromonadales > Shewanellaceae > Shewanella > Shewanella sp. 125m-1. The sequence continues at coordinate 23,266 of NZ_JBRILT010000042.1, read as the reverse complement.
ATTCAGTTTAACGATTCACTTTAGTGCGCCGTCGACTTACGTGACTAAGATTAACTTATGTCGACGGCACAGGCTTACTTAACTAGCACTAACTTAGTGTAGCTGGCACTAACTTACGGAACGGGTACTAACTTAGTAGCAGGCACTGACTTACGTAACTGGCACTGGTAACGTTCACCGAGGTACTGCACGCTGGCTTCGCCTTGATGCTCCCAAAATTCAAAGTTACGTCCCTGGTATTTCGCGCCGCTACCGCTACGCACATTGGTTGCTAACAGCTGTTGTTCACCCATTTTTTCACTCGAAAAGGTAAATACCGCAGTAACCGGATCGAGCTGGGTATAAAAAACCGCAGTGATCTGTGGATGATTATCACAATCAAAAACTACGGCTGCAGGCACCTCTAACAATCCACCTTGGATCTGTAATTCAATAATCCGGCTTTGATAATTTTGTAATACGCACTCACGTACATCTTGCGCCTTCCAACAATCATTACGACCTTTAATCCAGCCTCTTTGCATCGCCTTAGGCTGCTCTGCTGCGGGAATATTAACAACCGCCGCTTGATAAACCTGCGCCATTTTCTGATCTAACACCGCTAACTCGGGATCATTGCAGATTAAAGTTTCAACTTGTCCCTGAGCCTTAGCGCAATCAAAAGCCGGAGCAACATGTTGATGGCCATCAACTGTAGCAGCACTGTCGACTGCCGCTATCGCTGGAGCTGTTTGAGTCGTTTGAGTCGAATCACATGCAGCCAACAATAATAGGCTACTCACTAACATCGTTTTTTGCATCTGTTATCCTTATGTGTTGCCAGCAATAATCTAAGCTAATTGATAGCCATCTTACTGCTAAATTACTGCTAAATTACTACTAATTTACTGCTAAAAACTGGCTATCAACAAGATGCCAATCAAGTGAAATGAGCTTATCACTCAAGACAGTCAACTTCTGCACGACCCCTCGCGGTATAAAATCACCACAAAGTTCATGATTTTTTATGTTAAAACAGCTAATCTTCGGTATCAAACCCTGTAACAAAGGATGTCACAATGCGTGCTGGCTTTATACTACTTATGCTACTGGTTACAACGCTTGCTCATGCGACGGTTTATAAGTGGGTCGATGAAAATGGTAACGTTCATTTCTCTGATGAACCGGTAAAAAATGCTGAAGTGGTCGAATTTAAAGAGAACACTCAAAACAGCCTTAAATTACCAGAAGTCTCCGTACTCCCCGGCACGACAAGCGATTCCGAAGCCGTTAAGCCTCTTTATAAAATGAGTATTGCCTCTCCAACTGAAGAAGAGTCTATCCGCAGCAATGATGGCGATATTACCATTATCACCAATATCACTCCGCAGCTCGCAACAGCACATCAATTAGCGCTCTACATGGACGGCAATCAGATAGGCAGCAAGCAAACCATCGGCATATTTAAGCTGAAAAACATTAATCGTGGTGAACATACCTTTGCTGTTAAGGCTTTCGATCAGAACGGCAAAATAATTGCATCGACTTCTACCAGAACGATTTTTCTTCATCGGACGTCGATTTATGGGCCTGCTCGCTTAAAACCTCAGCCTAGAGATAATGGGTAAATACCTTTTAATATAAAAGCTTAGGATTATATTGATTTAGTCTACATTCCGATGAAGTCCAGTTGCAGGGCGCACCACTTTGGTGCACCATAGTGGTGCGATCAACTGAAATGCCCAAACAGGTGCATGTGCATAATTCGGAGTAGCTGATGGATACAAGTTTATTGCTCAACCATTTAGTAACGGCGGTAATCGTTACCAATGAAGAGCTTGAGTTACTCTACGTGAATGCGGCCGCCGAGCAGTTGCTCGGTGTGGGCAGTCACCGCCTTAGCGAACACCCTTTACCCGAACACTACCAATTACTCGGTGTCGATCCTCAAGTGCTAAAATTGGCAATTTTCGATGGTCAAGGCCTGAGTATTAATACTGTCTCTTTAGTCACCCTTGATGGTCAGCAACATACTGTCGATGTCACGCTCACGCCACTTGAGCAAGAACAGAACCTTGCTCTGATAGAATTTCGCCAAGTAGATCAACAGCGCCGCATCCATCAACAGTTGACTCAAGATGCTCAGCAGCAGGCTGCGCAATATTTAGTGCGTAACCTCGCCCATGAAATCAAGAACCCATTAGGCGGATTGCGTGGCGCTGCGCAGTTGCTATCTCGTGAGCTAAAAGAGCCTGAGCTTAACGAGTTTACCGATCTTATTATTGAGCAAGCAGATAGACTACGTAACTTAGTCGACCGTTTGCTCGGCCCACAAAAGCCGACGCAGCATAGCCTGTTTAATATTCATCAAGTCATCCAAAAAGTCGTCAAGTTAGTCAATGTCACCCTACCTGATAACATTGAGCTCACCCAAGATTATGATCCCTCTATTCCTGATATTGAGATGGATCCGGACCAACTGCAGCAAGCTATTCTCAACATTGTGCAAAATGCGATTCAAGCCTTAGAGCCTATGGGTGGGCATATTCGCCTGAAAACCCGTACTCAACACCAGATCACCATAGGTACACAGCGCCATAAGCTAGTGCTGATGTTATCGGTCATCGACGACGGTCCAGGCATACAGCCCGAGCTAATGGACACGCTGTTTTACCCTATGGTCACTGGTCGTGAGCAAGGCTCAGGTTTAGGCCTATCTATTGCTCATAATTTTGCTCGCTTGCACGGTGGACGCATAGATTGCGACTCAACCGTAGGCCATACCGAATTTACCATTACCTTACCCATCAATAGTTAATAAGAGGAAAACACTCAATGGCTGAACAAGTTTGGATCCTCGACGACGATAGTTCGATACGCTGGGTATTAGAAAAAGCACTACAAAGCGCTAAATTTAGCTGCGCCAGCTTTGCCGCAGCCGAATCGCTGTGGCAAGCCTTAGAGATGGCGCAGCCTCAAGTGATTGTGTCAGATATCCGCATGCCCGGCACCGATGGCTTGACTCTGCTGGAGCGCCTACAAAATCATTACCCGCATATTCCTGTCATCATCATGACGGCACACTCCGATCTCGACAGCGCAGTGAGTGCCTATCAGGCAGGTGCATTTGAATACCTACCTAAACCTTTTGATATCGATGAAGCGATATCTTTAGTCGACCGAGCGCTCACCCACGCTAAAGAGCAAACATCGAGTATCATCGTTGAAGAGCCGCTAGTCGCCACACCAGAAATCATTGGTGAAGCCCCTGCGATGCAGGAAGTCTTTCGCGCCATTGGCCGCCTTTCTCGTTCTTCAATTAGCGTATTGATTAACGGCCAGTCGGGTACGGGTAAAGAGCTCGTTGCCAGCGCACTGCATAAACACAGCCCGCGTAAAGGTAAGCCGTTTATTGCCATCAATATGGCAGCCATCCCTAAAGACTTAATTGAATCAGAACTTTTTGGTCACGAGAAAGGCGCTTTTACTGGTGCAGGCAGTGTGCGACAAGGCCGTTTTGAACAGGCCAATGGCGGCACTCTCTTCTTAGATGAAATTGGTGATATGCCGCTCGATGTGCAAACTCGACTATTACGTGTGTTAGCCGATGGGCAGTTTTACCGTGTTGGCGGCCACTCACCGGTACAGGTAGACGTGCGTATTATCGCAGCGACTCACCAAAACCTTGAACAGCTGGTGCAGCAAGGGGATTTTCGTGAAGACCTGTTTCATCGCTTAAATGTCATTCGTGTGCACCTGCCGCCACTGTCTCAGCGTAGAGAAGATATCCCACAACTTGCGCGTCATTTCTTGATGATTGCCGCCAAAGAGATTGCCGTTGAGCCAAAAATGCTAACCAAAGAGACCGCGACTAAACTGTCGCAGCTTCCTTGGCCCGGTAACGTACGTCAGCTTGAAAACACCTGTCGCTGGTTAACCGTCATGGCCTCGGGACAAGAGATCTTACCTCTAGATCTACCACCTGAGCTATTGCAAGAGCCTAAGCTCAATAGTACACCAAGCAGCGATAGTGATGACTGGCAAGGCGCATTGAAGCTGTTTATCGATCAACGTCTCAGCGACGGCGACAGCGACTTGCTAACCGAAGTGCAGCCCGCATTCGAGCGGATATTACTGGAAACTGCGCTTAAACATACTAATGGCCATAAGCAAGAAGCGGCCAAACGTTTAGGCTGGGGTCGCAACACCTTGACCCGAAAACTGAAAGAGCTAGAGATGGATTAACGAGATCTTCAATGCTTGTAGTAAAGCTTAACTTTCATTTGTTTTATTTCAGGCAAAGCCTCATTGATGATAACCACCTACTGCAGTAGTTGGTTTAGGGCTGAAAACAAAAAGGAGAGCCACAGGCTCTCCTTTTTTGCTTATACGCTAACGGCTACACCGGATCTTGGTGAATAATCACCTCTGACTCCACAAACTCTTTGCGCACCCGCTCGGAGGTTTCTACCGCAATTTTATGTGCCTGATGCAAGCTCAACGTCCCGTCGAGTTCGAGATGAAACTGAATAAACATGGTCTTACCCGACTCGCGGGTGCGTAAATCATGGATCCCTTTGACTTGAGGATCTTGCTTAGCTAAATGCGTAATTCTCTCCCGAGTCTCATCATCAAGTTCTCTATCTAACAAAGACTGCACCGAACGATAAGCCAGCCCCACGGCTTGCTGACCAATAAACAACGCAATTAATACCGCAAATAAACCATCAGCCCACCACCAGCCATATTGAGATAAAACCAGTGCCAGTAATACCGCCGCGTTTAAGAATAGATCCGACTTATAATGCAGCGCATCGGCTTCAACAACAGTGCTTGAGGTCGCAGCTAAGGCTCTTTTCTGCAGCATAACCAATGCCAGTGTCAGCAAAATTGCGATAACAGAAACAATCACCCCCAACGTGGCGTGCTGCACCTCTACCGGATTAATCAGGCGTTCGCTGCCGTGCAACATCAGAAAGAAAGCAGAACCTAAAATAAAGGCTGATTGCGCTAACGAGGCTAACGGCTCAGCTTTACCATGCCCATAGCGATGATCTTGATCCGCAGGCACGATAGCGTAGCGGATTGCAATAAAGTTAACGATTGATGCAAGCGCGTCAGCAAAGGAGTCGGTCAATGAAGCCAGCATACTGGCGGAACCAGAATACATCCATGCTGCAAGTTTGATGGTAATAAGGGTTAACGCTGTCGCAACCGCTGCGCGGCTGGCCAGCTTAACCCAGAAGTCATATTGGGAAGTGTCATTCATAAAATCTGTTTACTAATATAGTAAGGGAAACACAGACCTTAAGTTTATAACAAACCTGAGGGAAAAACTGATGTTTCCCCTCAAGTTAATAGCAATCGACCTAATAGAGAAAAACAATTAACCTCTATTACACCCAAGTGGCTTGGGTAGCTGGTGCAATCGTGTTCAAAGCATAAGCTAATTATCTTTTATGATGCTTAGCAAAACGCTGTTTGAATTTTTCTTGCTGCTCAGGTGTTAGCAACTGATACGCTTGGTTTTGCAACTTCAGCATATTAACGGCCTTTTGCTGACGCGCTGCTTGTTTAGCGGCTAATGCCTGCTTCACTTCAGCTTCGTTAAAGTTAGCTGCAGTAATAAAACCTAACATCTGCTGTTTTTGTGCCGCGCGCGCTTCTTTAGAAGGACGATTTTGTTTCATCTCGTCACGATGCGCACTAAATAGCGCTTTCATCTCAGTCTTCTGCTCATCGGTTAAGTCCAAACCGCGAAACATCTTGCGCAGGTCATGATGGCCGCCACGCTCGCTTTGCATCTGGTGATGGCCATTCTTGCCATGCCCATCACGTGAGCCATCTTGGTCATCGGCAGCATTTACACCAGCGGTTAATAATGCGGTGCTGGCCACTATGGCAAGCAAACCTGCTTTAAACGTATTCTTTTTCATCATGGTAGCCTCATTTGAATTTGCTCAGCACTGCTAAGCTTGATTTGACGCTTATCAGTTTAGTCTACTCAATGTAAGCTTGGGTTTGTACAGCGTAAAGCTCTGTAAAGCTGTTTAAATGAGGCTCGATAATGCCAAGAGCTGCCGTTCTTTACGTTGAATTACACTCCTAAACTGCAATTGACATCAAACAGGGTATACTCGCCACAGTAAGAGTACATTAGAAGGGTAAATATGAGCCGTATATTATTGATAGATGATGACTTAGGTCTATCTGAATTGCTTGCACAACTGCTAGAACTTGAAGGCTTTGAACTGACACTGGCCCACGATGGGCAGTCAGGGTTAGATCTGGCCATAGAGCAACAGTTCGACCTTATTTTACTCGATGTAATGCTACCTAAACTCAATGGGTTTGAAGTCTTGCGCGCGCTGCGCAGCAAGAAACAAACACCGGTGCTGATGCTAACTGCCCGAGGTGATGAAATCGACCGTGTAGTGGGTTTAGAGATCGGTGCCGATGATTACCTGCCTAAGCCATTTAACGACCGTGAACTGGTTGCACGTATTCGTGCCATTATCCGTCGTACTCATATTCAATCAAACGAAGCCCCGCAGACAACACATCAGTACGGCGATATTAATTTAGATCCCGCACGCCAAGAGGTGCACTGCCAAGATCAGCTCATCATTCTCACCGGCACTGAATTTAGCTTACTGTTTGAATTGGTTAAGCATGCCGGTGAACTGGCCAGCAAAGAAGTCTTAAGCGAAAAAGTGCTCGGTAAAAAACTGATGCCTTTTGACCGCAGTTTAGACATGCACCTTTCTAACTTACGCAAGAAGATGCCTGAACGAGACGACGGCCGCCCACGTGTGAAAACGATTCGTGGTAAAGGCTATATCTGGTTACCTTAAATGCAGCTGAGAAAAACCCCCAATAATATATTCGTTAAATTACTACTGGGCTTTTGGCTCTGTAGCTCACTGATCATCGCGCTCATTGGGCTGCTGCCTTTATTGCAGCAAAACCATGATCAATCAGCACTGCCACCTCCGCTTGAACGTATGCTTGAAAAAAGTGCCGAGCGTATTAGTGCAAATCCGCAGGTTCTGGGCACTGAAAAGCTCAAACATTTAAGCCGCTTTAAAGAATTTAAAGGCCGGCCGGCCCGCATCTATTTGGTCGATGAGTACGGCAAGGTACTCAATACCCATAAACAATCTCGAGCTTTAAGACGCTTTATGCTGATGGCCGATGAAGCTGGCCATCCGATTAAACACCAATTTAAAGACGAGCTGATTTTCGGCCCCTATAACTTTGACGTTGAGGGCAAGCCTTTCAGCCTATATGGCCGTTTACCAGAACATCATCCACGGCCCTGGTTCTTCTTCTTTATCGATAATAAAATCTTAACCCTTAGCATCGCTATTTTACTATCAGGGTTATTATGTGGCTTATTTGCCTGGCATTTAGGGAAGCCATTACGCTCACTCAAACGCAGTGCTGATGCAGTTGCCGGAGGCGATTTAAGTCACCGGGTCGATATGGCAACAGCCCAGCGAAACGATGAAATTGGTCAGCTTGCTCAAGCCTTTAATGGTATGGCCGACTCGGTTGAAAATATGGTTAAGAGCCAACAAAGATTGATCAGCGATATCTCTCATGAGCTGCGCACACCACTGACAAGGCTAAAATTGTCTTTAGCGCTAAGCCGTAAAAAAGGCCAAGAAACCGCTGAAACCGAGCGGATTGAGTACGAAGCAGATCAACTTGAGCAGATGATTGCCGAGCTGTTAGAGCTGTCTAGAGTCAAGCTTAACGCTAACGAAAACAAGCGCAGCCTTGAGCTTGCTGAAATCTTAAGCCAGGTATTAGACGATGCCGATTTCGAAGCTCAACAGCAAAAAAAGCAGCTGCATATCGACATAGATGAATCAATTACGCTGCCGCTTTACCCTCGGCCTTTATGCCGAGCGGTTGAGAACTTACTGCGTAACGCCATCCGCTATGCCAACACGCAAGTCTCGATTCAAGCATTTGCCAGTGGCAGCAGCATACAAATTGAGATTATCGATGATGGCCCAGGCATTAGCGACGAAGCTGACTTAGAAGCGATTTTCGAGCCTTTCTATCGCCCACAGTCTGCGCGCGATAGAGAGTCCGGCGGCTGGGGCTTAGGGCTGGCAATTGCCAAAGCCGCCATTCAAGCCCATCAAGGTAAGATAAAGGCAGACAACCATCAAGCTCACGGATTGAAAATAAGTATCAGCCTACCGATGGAATAACCATTATCCATTACAATGATGGATAATAACTAAGCGGCGTTTGCCGCGGGCTCGAGTCTGGTTAACCAGCTGGCATAATCTGCCTGCTTAGGAATACGTTTATCTGAGTGCCCCATCAACTGCGCTAGGGCATAGCTAAATTGATAGTACAAACCCGCGTCATCATATTGCTTGCCCGCATCGTCGCAGTTGATTTGAGCGCCGCGCAGATAGTTGGCAACCAGCTCTGCACGGTTAAAGCCCTCGACCACCCCAACAGACTTGATGAGATCGTTATTCCACTGTATATACTCACCATAAACCTGTTCGAATGCCTGACGGTTATCATCGGTGACTTGCTCTAACAGCTCTGGGTTAGGCATCACACGGGAAATAATAAAACGGTCATATAGGAGATCGTCATGCAGCCCCCAGCAATGGTGCATCAAGAAGCGGGTTAAATAGTCTTGATAAACAGCGTCATCAATCGCGGCTCTTTCAAGGCGTTTTCTAAAATGTGCCGTAGCAACTGCCACGACTAAATCTGCTTCACTTGGAAAATGATTGTAGATGGTGCCTTTGGAGATCTGACTCGCTCCAACCAGGTGAGAACGGCACAAATCAAAGCTTTTATGCCCTCTTAAGCAGCGCTCCGCAATGTCGGTTAAATAGCTTTCTCGCTGTTGCCAGTTACTCATGTCGACCTCTTCACAAATCTAACAATCAATATAATTTAAGTTCACATTCATAAAATAGCAGCCTAGGTATCAAGCGGGTATTGAGTAATACTGATAGCATCATGAATAAACTCAATAGCCCATGTTAAAAATTGAACTATTAGAAAGCTTTATTGCGGTAGTTGAATGCGGAAACCTTTCCAAAGCTGCTGAGAAACTTTGCCGTACACAGTCAACGATAAGCCTGCAAATCAAGAAGTTAGAAGAGAGCGTTGGTAAGCCTTTGTTACTTAGAGATAACAAAGGTGTCACCATGACCGAGTCTGGTAAGACGCTGCTTAACTACGCTTATAAGATGCTGCAACTCAGTTCGCAGGCGATTGACGAGCTAAAAGATTGTCAAAACCGTGAAGTCATACGGCTCGGTGTGCCAACTGACTACATAAATCGTTATTTAGGCAGCTTCTTATTAGAGTTTATTCGCGAGTTTACCTGTATCGAATTAGTCATCGATACCGATGTCAGTGGCAATCTCTATAAGCGGCTACATAATGGCGAATTTGATGTGATTGTTGCGACTCATTGGCAAACACCCGCAGCGGGTCATGGCGAGTTACTATTTGAGCGACGTTTTCATTGGGTTGCAGCCAAAGACGGCAGCGCCCATAAGCGCGAAACGGTACCGATGGCGTTATATCCAGAAAACTGCCCTATTCGGGCGCAAGTTTTTGCTAATCATCAGATCTCAATGCGCCCCATGAGTGTGCTACTTTCTACGCCCTCACCAACGGCTATGTGTATGGCCGTTGAAAATGATTTAGTCATAGCGCCCATTGCTGAGTTTCGCATTAGCGATAAGATGCAGATCCTCGATCCTATCGAGCATAACATTCCGCCATTACCGACCTTTAATGAGTCGCTGTATATCAACCCAGAGACACAAACTGATGCAACAAATCAGTTAATCAACTTGATCAAGGCCAATGTGCTAGCGCTAGGTGAAGCCACTCAAGCGCAAATGCTTAGCTAAACTGGCTTGAGGCTTAAAGTAAAAATGCCAACGAGAACGTTGGCATTTTTGTATCTGAGCTTAAATAACTAACTTAAATAAACACTTAAATAAACACTTAAATAATTAAAAATAGTAAGCTAGGTTGATATTAAAGCGGTGATCCCAATTATCATTAGTTTGGACTAACCCCAAACTATTGCCCCCAAGCCAAAGCACATTCTTCGCCATATAATGGTCCACATACACAAAGACGGGACCATAGGCTAGCGATACCCCTGTGGAGTTTAGTATGGAGTCATCAAACTCTTCAAAGTCTGGCTGTACCATACTGAAATCGTTATACACAGTTAGGCTACCCCACGAGATGCCAATACTTTTAGACAAGTTAGCCGTATAGATATTACCTTTACTTGCGACTTCATAGAATCCACCTAGCATACCCATACCAATTTTATCTGGGTCGATTTGGCCATCGTCATACTGGTCAAAATCAAAGGCTAAGTACTGTGCTTGAAAGCCCCAACCGGCATAGTTCATATCAAGGTGCACTGCATAATTTAGCGTATCGCCATTCTCACCAAACTCTGAGTTATATAGCTGACCATACTCAACTGACGCACCCAATATTGTGGTTAGCTCACCACTGGTTAAGGTAAAGCTTTGGCGCGCAACCAGAGTATTGGTTTCTTCGTTGTTATAACTAGTACCATCGACAGTGCCCTTAGCCACAGTACCCGCAAAATCGCGGTGATCAGTGCCGCCGTAAACCGCGTTTTTAATAAAGGCAAATTCAGATAATGAAACCCCATTTTGGTACTGAGCACTGACACCCACGCCATAATCGTCTTCAAAACCCATGTAATAGTTTAAGCTGTACCACCAGTTATGAGATGCGTAGCCTTTATTACCAAAGGGTTTACTAATGACACCACCATTAATGGTGAGATCTTTATTTACATCCCAAAAAGCATAACCGTATTTTAAATGATCATAACCATCATAAAAACGGTACTCCGCTTTAACGCCAATGTCATTCCACTTATCTGAAAAAGTAATAGAAAGAAGATTGAAGTCAAAATCACCCATTTTATCTTTTGATGGCTCGGAATAATCACTGTAACTATAATTTGCCCGAACAGAGCCACCAATATTAAGATCATCTGCAACCGCTGTATGACTTGCCAAAGCCATTAATATTGACAATGGTATTGCTGTATTTAATTTATTCATCTGAAACATCCATTTCATGTAAAATAAATATAAATTGCGTTAATACGTACAACGTCATCATATTAATACAATTTATATTTCAATATCGCCATAAAAAGTGGCAAGGTCATTGCCACCCATACTTATCAAATGACTACCATTTAACTTTGGTTAAGTCGCATTGAATCACTTCACCGCGTTTAGCAGGTGTGCCTGGGTTATTTGCTGATTCACACAACAAAGTCGTGCCGTAGTCATTGCGTTTGTCGTTGGCATTACTGCGGGCCCATACCGATACAATCGCGCGCTCTTCAGGCTTCGCTTCACAACTACCATCAACATCAAATGCGTGAATCGTATTTTGATGGAAGTAGATCAATGGATCTTGCTCGCTGCTGCCAGACAGCCACATTGTTTGAGAGTTGTGCTGTCCCTCATCAAACTGCACCCGACGCACCTTGTCGTCCTCTTTAACTGTGCTAACTAATGGTGAGTCTTCACGGATAGCCATAGTTTTAAATTGATTGGTGCAAGCAGGTACACGCATGTTGTAGTACATTTCAGAAACCGCATGGTTATGGAACGGATACAAGGTATCAACTGACTGAACCGTCATGCCGACTTCTGCCCCCACCTTTTCACCATTAATTTCGTCAATACGCAATAAACCCCAATGACCAAAAATTTCTGCATAGGCATAACCACCGCGAATATTATTGAAATTCTTATCATTTCGCTTACTTTCTTCGGCATACATAGGGAACCAGCCAGCTGCTGCCCACAAGTTAGGCAATGAGTTAGCGCTAATGTCGTAAGGGAATACAGCCGGCATTTTTACTTCATCACCGGTGACCATTTTGTAGAAGTTTTTAGTAAAGCTTTTGCCGTATTGCTGCACTTGTTTATCGGTCACTTTCTTATCGAAAAACTCGTCAAAAGTCGTACGACTAAAATGCTGTGCCACTGGAGAATTCTTGCTGAGCTCGCCACCTGGGTTATAAATCCAACTCACATCTTCTCGTGCACCAAAACACTTCTTTGCTTCATCGCTATTGTTAATCACTTGGTAGATGTTTTTAACCATCAGCTTCATATCGCGTCTGTCCATCACGCACATATGTTGCCCACCCTCAGTAGAGTCAACCATTGCGGTATCTGAATTTAAACAACCACTGGCTTGGCCATTGGTTAATGCAATAGCGTAAGCCTCTAAATACGTTAATGTTTCATCCCACAAAATATCAATATACTTTTGATCTTTAGCGCTGTATTGAGGGGAATCACCTAAACACTGAAATTGAGCACTATTAATATCGTTTTTATCTAGAAAGTCAGGAATATCAGCTGCCACAACACTGTTTGATAAAAGTATTGTTGCGAGCACCAGTTTACTATTCATACATCACCCTATTGGTTTAAATTATAATTTTTAATAACTATATAAATACTATATTTGGAATGGTTTCCAAAAATGGTCCGATAGCTAACTTTACTTATTAAAACCCAATATTTGTCACATATTAAAAACAAATGTAAAAGATATAAACAATATTAAAACATGCTTATTTATTAAGGCTAAACCGTTTAAGCAGAAATAATTAAAAGACAAAAAAGGCCATAATTAAATTAATTATGGCCTTACTCATTATTCAGTGTCGTTGAGATGAAACGACACTAAAAATATTTGAGTTGAAGTTACTGCTGAAACTTATCAAACTTAAATGTATGACAGTTACTACATAATGGCTGCTTAGTGCCATGTTCGCTATGACACTCTTGGCAAGGAAGCTCTTTGCCGTAATGTAAGTTGTTGTGTGGGTTCTGCCACTTATCATCTTCACTACGTGCTGTTTGCTCTGCTAAGTCATCAACATCATGACACTGCAAACACGCTTGATCTGATGGAAATTGCTTGATGCCATTGTCATGACATGTTTTACAATCTTTACCGATCACTTCTTTATGGTGGTCACGTATTTCTACAGCTTGTGCAGATAAGGTTAGTAGGCAACCAAAGGTTAGCGCTAATACCGCTTTTAATTTACTCATCGCTCATTCCTCTTATTATCTGGCAAGTTTAGGCTTTCATCATGCTGCGCGCAGCCGTCATACCCATCACCATGCATTCAGGAATAGAGCAACTCCCTAAACGGCTCACACCATGAATACCACCACATACTTCACCGGCCGCATATAGGCCTGGGATAGCTTGCCCAGTAAAGCTGTCTTTTACTTCAGCGTTAGTGTTGATCTGCACACCACCTTGGCAGTAATGCACTTTTGGCCATAAGCGAACCACTGTGAATGGCGCCTCAATATACTTACCCTTTGCCTCTGTCATATTCTTACCAAACTGAGGATCATTTTGCGTTTTAACGTACTCGTTATACTCAGAAATTTGCTGCTTAAGCGGCGCTAATGGCACATCGAAATGCTTCGCAAGATCATCAATTGAGTCAAACTTCCAACCCACATCGTACTTAAGCACTTTCTTGGTATTAGGATGCTTTTTAGAATCCTTATAGCTAGTGATCAAGATTGGAGGCAGAGCGTTACCTTGTGCATCACGACAATTTAGCTCGGCATCAGCACGGGTTTTACGGTCGGCAATCTCGTTCATGAAACGCTGACCAGTTAAACGGTTAATCGCCACTGAATGCGGGAAGTTATAAATAGAGTAGTTAGACACATAACCAAAACCACCTTCATCTGGTGATGCCCATGGGCCAGACTGGATATGTGCTAAGTGAACAGGAACCGCGCCTAGGCGGAACATTTCGTACATCCCTTCACCTGTAGCGCCAGGTGCGTTAGTACAACCTACTTCAGCTGTCAGCGTTGGGTCTTGCGCCATACGCAGATCAACGTTTTGCGCGAAGCCACCTGTCGCCATAATCACGCCACGTGTCGCACGAATATTACTGACTTTACCCGGCTGATCTTCACCAAAGTGATAGTTGTCACGCATTTTCACGCCAACGACTTCACCTTTATCACCGACTAAGAAACCTTCAAACTTAGCACGGTTATGAGTATGCACACCTAATTTGCGACACTCATGCAGTAATGGCTGGGTGATCCCCGCGCCACAGCTCACTGTTGTTTGATAAGTACGTGCAACAGAGTGACCACCTAACTGCTGTAGGTATGGGTGATATTCAGAACCCGCATCTAAAGTCATCTGTAGCGCTTCTACAGCGTGTTCAGCTACGTGACGTAATAATGCCTCATCAGCAATACCACGGCCCGACTTTAACTGGTCGGCAACCATGATTTCTACAGAGTCTTTAACACCTTCTTGCTTTTGCATCGGTGTGCCCGGGGCTGCGAACAAACCACCGTTAATGGCAGAGTTACCGCCAAAATAAGACATCTTTTCGAAAATATGTACATCTTTTGCGCCTTTACGCGTGGCTTCAATCGCCGCCGCTAAACCCGCAAAACCTGAACCGATAATTAGGACTTCTACTTCTTGGTCCCATTTAACGCCATCCGCTTTCTCAGATACGGCCAATGCTGGTGCAGCTAGCGCCACGCCAGCTGCAGCTCCGAATCCTTTAATGAAATTACGGCGTCCTAGCAGATCTTTATTGCTCATCTGTCATCACCCTATTAGTTTTATTAGACGCAATAATCATAGGGCTGGAACCCGTTCCAAAACGGGAGGTAAACAAGGATTTACTGTATACAATAAAACAACATTTACGAATTTTAACCGAGATCTAATGTTTGAGTTTTTTATTACTTTAGAGGTATTTTGGAATCCATTCCAAATGCAGACCAAGTGCAAAGTCCTTAACAACAAAACCCTAAAAATGCTGAGATAGCGCGAGTTTACTTGCATTATGACGTAAGCCGTATCCCCCTTTAAAAGCAAATTTAATCTGGCAACAACCCCACGATATGTTTAGGTTGTATTTTTGTAACCATGACAGAGAAAACGCACTCATAATCAGCGCAATAATCTCGCCAAGATAGATAACCTTTCGCTTTAAAGGCGATGATTTGATGATTAAACTCATTCAAACTTGATTACAATTTCCGATTATAATTTCCGATTACAATTTCCGATTACAATTTCCGATTACAATTTCCGATTACAGTTTCCGATTACAGTTTTCGATTACAGTTTTCGATTACAGTTTTCGATTACAGTTTTCGATTACAGTTTTCGATTACAGTTTTCGATTACAGATATGGATTCGAGTGGAATTACGGATCTGATACAGGTACTTATATTAAAAAAGCGCTAAACTCTCGATAACAGTAACGATAAGGGTAACTATCACGCCTTTATGCTGCTTAGTATTAATTGGAAAACCTGACATATTATGGAATTAGAAGAGATCTACCGCCAAGATCTGAGCTTATTGATCGCCCTGCAAATTTTGGTCGAAGAGCGCAGTGTCACTCAAGCAGCCAAACGCTTGCACCTGAGCCAATCGGCGACTAGCCGCATATTATCTCGCCTGCGAGAGATGCTAAACGATCCTTTGTTTTCACGTGTTGGCCAGCAACTCGTACCCACTTCATTTGCACTCGAGTGTTATCAGCAATTACGCCAACCCACAGGCCAGCTCATCGAGCTGCTAACTCCAAAAGCTTTTGTGCCCGAGGAGTGCCAGCAACAATTTTCTATCGCAGTGACTGATTACGCCATGCAGGCATTAATCCCGTTTATTTTGCCCGGTATTTACCAAAAAGCGCCGCAGATCAGGTTAGAGATCGTGCCTGTGCAGCAAAAAGAATTACAAGCGCAGCTAAGTGTTAAAGGCGCCGATATGGCAATTTGCCGCGCCATTGGTCAAACCGGGAATCTGCAGCACACCTTTCTTGGGAAGGTCGGCGTCAGTTGCTTATTGTCCCCTAACCACCCACTGGCTAATAGCGACATCAGCTTAGAAGATTACCTGCATTATCCCCATGCCACCATTGCGATTAGTGATGGGGTCAAGGCGTTGCTCGATGATGCCATAAGCCAATATCCGCCGCGCACCGAACTACTGCGCACGCCGCATCTAGATACCGCGTTGGCACTGCAATCGGTTAATCCGCTGATTATTACCCTGCCAGAAGGCATGGCTGAAATGGCAGCCCAGCGACATAAACTAACAGTTAAACCGCTGCCCTTTAAGCTGCAAAGCCTAGATTACAATCTGTTTTGGCATTCTCGCTGTGAGCAAGACAAGGCGCAAAAGTGGTTACGCCAAGAGATAGCTAACGCCACACAAACCTTGTTGGAGCAAACGCCACAAAATCTGTAACCGATTAGTATTTTCTAGCTCCTAGGACGCAGTGCTTCGAGGGCGGACATAATAAACAAGGTTCTAGGTTCTAGGCCCTAGAGCGCTGCGCTTCGAGGACGGACTTCGTCCTACTAGGAAAAGCAAACACCAAAACAGTGCCTTTGCCACTTTATGTAGGTCGGCATTTATGCCGTCAAAAAAATAAATCGAATTAGAGATGGATTGAACTGCAGATAGACATCAAAGATATGGGTCGCATGCATGATGGGCTAAAGCCCAACCTACAGAAGAAAGCATGCTTTTCCGGCTTTCCTAGGACCTAGGCTCTTTCTCAGCTTTTCCTAGATCCTAGCACCTGCTTATAGCTGAACTAGCACGCGACCAGTTACCTGGCCTTTAATGATACGTTGAGCAAATTCAGGTACTTGCTCAAGCGAAATAGTCTCGCAAGCATCTTCAAAGTAGCTAGCGGGTAGCAAATTAAGTACCGCTTCCCACGCTGCTTGACGCTTGTCAAATGGGCAAGAAACCGAGTCAACACCTAGCAGCCTCACGCCGCGTAGAATAAATGGCATCACGGTAGTCGGTAATGCAAAGCCACCTGCTAAACCGCAAATAGCAGCAGCGCCGCCGTAGTTCATCTGTGCTAATGCGGTTGCCAATACCTTATTACCTACGGTATCCACTACGCCGGCCCAGCGCTGCTTTTCAAGCGGGCGCGAGTCCACTTCAAGCTCGCTGCGATCAATGACTTCACTGGCACCTAACTTAGTTAGCAAGGCACCGTTTTGCTCTACGCGACCGGAGCTTGCCACCACACGATAACCTAACTGCGCTAGCAAGGTCACCGCAACTGAGCCAACGCCACCACTGGCGCCAGTGACTAATACATCGCCATCACTAGGCTGTACACCCGCCTGCTGCAATGCTTGAACACACAACATCGCCGTTAAACCTGCAGTACCAATCTGCATCGCTTTAGCAGCATCGCAATTGCTTGGCATTGGTACTAGCCAGTCGGCTTTAACACGGGCTTTCTCGGCTAAGCCGCCCCAGTGATTCTCGCCTACGCCCCAGCCAGTTAAAATCACCTTGTCACCCGCTTGATAACGCTCGTCACTCGACTCAAGTACCGTACCCGCAAAGTCGATGCCCGGCACCATAGGGAAGTTACGAATGATTTTGCCAACACCTGTAACCGCTAAGCCATCTTTGTAATTGAGTGATGAACATGAAACGTCCACCAACACTTCGCCTTCAGGCAAGTCAGCCTCGGTGATTTGACGAACATTCGCCAAAGTAAGCTTTTCTTCTTGGGTCAAAACAAGTGCGTTAAACATAACAAGTTCCTATTTAAACTGATGAGAGAAGCATAGGCCATAAATAGTTATGAATGAAGTGCATATTTTGCATAGAAACAATGCACAGGATTCATGTTTGATAACGACTAGCACAAATAACCAAAACCAAAGGCTCTAATTATTGTTATATGGAGCAACAATATAGCCAAAAAACCTAGCAATAAGCTACTCGACTTTTTTCCTATACCCTCGCCATTATTTTATCTACTACACTGAGTTATCGCATAAATAATACACAAGGAATCGTTCGTATGATTTATAACAAACCAGGCACCCCCGGCGCCATTATCAATTTCAAACCACAGTACCAAAATTTCATTGGCGGTAGATGGACTAAACCGGTTAATAATCTTTACTTTAACAATACTTCCCCCGTAGATGGCCAGGTATTTTGCCAGGTGCCACGCTCAGGTTCAGTTGATATTGAACTTGCACTCGATGCCGCCCATGAAGCCAAAGACAGTTGGGGCAAAACCTCGGTCACCGAGCGTGCAAACATCTTGCTACGCATTGCCGATCGCATTGAGCAAAATATTGAATACTTAGCCATTGCCGAAACTTGGGATAACGGTAAAGCTGTACGCGAAACGCTAGCGGCCGATCTACCGTTAGTGGTCGACCATTTCCGCTATTTTGCTGGCTGCATTCGCGCCCAAGAAGGCAGCGCCGCCGATATTGATGCTAATACTGTTAGCTACCACTTTCCCGAACCCCTTGGCGTGGTTGGTCAGATTATTCCGTGGAACTTCCCACTACTGATGGCGGCATGGAAAGTTGCCCCCGCGCTCGCTGCTGGCAACTGCGTGGTACTCAAACCTGCTGAGCAAACACCGGTATCAATTCTAGTGCTGCTCGAACTCATTGAAGACTTACTGCCAAAAGGCGTGCTGAATGTGGTCAATGGTTTTGGCGCTGAGGCCGGCCAAGCGCTAGCCACCAGCAAGCGCATTGCAAAACTGGCCTTTACTGGCTCAACCGAAGTAGGTCACCATATTTTAAAGTGCGCCGCTGAATCATTGATTCCATCAACCGTCGAGCTTGGCGGTAAGTCTCCTAACGTTATTTTTGCCGATGTAATGGATCATGAAGATGAATACCTCGATAAAGCCATAGAGGGCATGTTGTTGGCGTTTTTTAATCAAGGTGAAGTCTGTACCTGCCCATCACGCGCATTAATTCACGAGTCTATTTACGACAAGTTTATTGCTAAGGTGATTGAGCGCTGTAAAACGATTAAGCAAGGTAACCCACTCGATACCGACACCCAAGTGGGCGCGCAGGCCTCGCAAGAGCAGTTCGATAAGATCTTAAGCTACCTGGACATAGGTAAAGATGAAGGCGCTGAAGTATTGATTGGTGGCGACATATGCAAACTTGAAGGTGAACACGGTCATGGCTTTTATATTACGCCGACAATCTTAAAGGGCACCAATGATATGCGCATCTTCCAAGAGGAAATTTTTGGCCCAGTCATTTCGGTAACGACCTTTAAAGATGAGGCAGAAGCCTTAGCGATTGCCAACGATACCGAATACGGTCTAGGTGCAGGTGTATGGACTCGCGATATGAATACCGCCCAGCGTATGGGACGCGGCATTCAAGCGGGACGCGTATGGATTAACTGTTACCACGCCTACCCTGCTCACGCCGCCTTTGGCGGTTATAAAAAATCAGGTATTGGCCGTGAAACCCACAAGATGATGTTAGATCACTACCAGAACACTAAGAACCTGTTGATCAGTTACGATGCTAATCCGCTAGGTTTCTTCTAGCTCGCTTTACCTTGTTCTCACCTTATGCAGGCTGGCAGTTGCCAGCCTGCCCCGCTCACTGACTCACTGACTCACTGACTCACTTTCAAATAAGTTGAGAACCCTGGCTTCGGATTTCCAAATTGGCAATCACTCTTTAGCCGTTTTTCACTATAAGAATTCAGCGTTAGCATCTTAAAATATATCCATAAAATATTAGTGGATACTGCACCATGACCGTCGCAAACAGAATCGCTCAAATAGCTCGTGACCCTAACCTTTCGCCAAAGCAAAAGTCTAACTTCTTAGCCTTAGAAGCAGAAGCGAGTCTGCCTTATGTTGAG
Organism: Shewanella sp. 125m-1; assembly: GCF_052977065.1. Taxonomy (NCBI): domain Bacteria; kingdom Pseudomonadati; phylum Pseudomonadota; class Gammaproteobacteria; order Alteromonadales; family Shewanellaceae; genus Shewanella; species Shewanella sp. 125m-1. Next base: position 3,483 of record NZ_JBRILT010000042.1, on the reverse strand, counting down.
GTGTCAGATGCCGTAGCCGAGGCCAAAGAGCAAGGTGTTATCTGTGATATGTTTGAAGGCAACGCGCCGTTCAAGCCAAGATATGTTCTGCCCGATTACGCCAAGTTTTTACAAAATGGTTCTGAGTATTTAGAACTAAGCCCGGCGCAAGACTTAGATGAAGCCTTAAATGCATTAACTATCATCTATCACCATGTACCATCAGTCACCAATATTCCCGTTTATCTAGGTCAACTCGATGACGTGCTATTACCATTTTGCCAAGGTCTTGATGACGAGACTATTTATCGTAAATTAAAGCTATTTTGGATCATGCTAGACCGCACCTTGCCAGATGCCTTTATGCACGTAAACATTGGCCCGACAGACAATATTGTTTGCCGCACCATTTTACGTGTCGATGCCGAGCTTAAGCAGATAGCGCCGAATCTAACCTTTATGTACGACCCACAAATTACGCCGGATGAGCTACTACAAGTTGCCGCCAGCAATATTTGTGAGTGCAGCAAACCCCATATTGCTAACTACCCAATCCATGCCAACACGTTTGATAACAAAGGCTTCGGTATTGTCAGTTGTTATAACTCGCTGCCATTAGCCGGTGGTGCCAACACCTTAGTAAGACTGAACCTAAAAGAGGTCGCCCTTAAAGCCAATAGCATCAGTGACTTCTTCGATAATATCCTGCCGCAATACTGCCAGCTCACATTCGAGTTGATTGACGCACGCGCTAAATTTTTGCATGAAGAATCTAACTTCTTTAATAGCTTTTTAGTTAAAGAAACCTTGATTGAAGAATCACGTTTTGCACCTATGTTTGGGATCTACGGCATGGCCGAGGCTGTTAGCATTCTGCAGGGCACACCTGATTTCAATGAAAACAACATAGACCAATCAAGAGAAGATAAGCCAAGCAGCCATTATGGTCATAGTGCGGCAGCTAACGAGCTTGGGCATAAGATCTCTAAAGCACTCGATGCCATCGTAAAATCAACACCTGTAACTTACGGCTACAACGGCCGAGCGTTATTGCACTCGCAGGGCGGCATTAGCATCGACAAAGACGTGACGCCGGGCGTGCGTATTCCCTATGGCACCGAGCCCAACCCGATTGCGCATATTCAAGCGCTCGCCGAGCATCACCAGTATTACACCTCGGGGATTAGTGACATTCTCACCATAGATGAAACGGTTAAAGCCAACCCACAGGCGATGATGCAGCTGTGCAAAGGTGCGCTGAGTTTAGGTTTTCGCGAGTTTACCGCCAACGTGGCCTCAAACGACTTGATCCGCGTCACAGGTTATATGGTTAAGCTGTCTGATATCGCCAGCTTTAAAGCAGAGGGCTCACGCACCAATACCACATGGTTAGGCGCTGAGGCAGCAGAGAATACTAAGATTTTGCAGCGTCAGCCTCGTGTGGTAGCTAATGAGCATGCGCCGGTATACGCCAAATAACGGCCAAGTAAGCTGCTTATAAATTAACAATTAGTTTAATACAGGGTTTAGAGTAAAACATGGGCAGAGTCGCGACGGTTAACCAAATTATTCCCTTCTCTTGCGTCGATGGTCCAGGCAGTCGCCTAGTCATCTTCCTGCAGGGGTGTAATTTTAGCTGCAAAAATTGTCACAACCCGTACACCATAGACATGTGCGACAGTTGCGGCGATTGCGTGGCCACCTGCCCAGCAGATGCGTTAGCTCTGACAACAACAGTTCAAGGTAAATCTAAGATCGTTTGGGACAGTGACAAGTGCACCCAGTGTGATATTTGTTTAACCACCTGCCCTAAGCAATCTAGCCCTAAGACTCGTCAATTCAGCGTAGAGCAAATGCTTACGCTCATCCGCAGCCAAGTGCACTTTATCAACGGCATCACCGTCAGCGGCGGTGAAGCCACTTTGCAACTGCCGTTTATCGTCGAGCTGTTTCAAGCGATAAAAGTCAGCGCAGATTTAGCTCATTTAAGCTGCATGATCGACAGTAACGGCTATGTAAGTGAAAACGGCTGGCAGCAAGTTATGCCCTACCTAGATGGCGCGATGATCGATCTAAAGTCCTGGCAAGAGCACACTCATTATTACATCACAGGCCGCGATAATCATCGGGTCTTTAGCAGTTTAAAACGGCTTGCGGCAGAGGGGAAGTTATACGAAATACGCTTGCTGTATATTCCGAGAATAAGTGATATTGACAGTGAGATTAACGCCATAGCAGGCTATTTAACCCAACTACCCGTCAATGTAAGAGTCAAGCTCAACGCTTTTCAACACCATGGTGTAACAGGCGAAGCCCTTAATTGGCCAACTTGCAGTGAAGCGCAGATGCTTGAGTTAGCGGCACGGCTAACTGAGCGTGGAGTACGTAATTTAGTTTTACCCAATGTTTATTTGTAGGCTTTCTTGCCAGCCTAGTGTGGGCACTTTAGGTAAAGCGGTGAACCTTTGGGTTGCTAATGCTTAGGCAGCATTTGCAGTAACTTCAGACATATATGGTTCTAATGGCCTGCAACCGGCGTTTTGATACGCGATTCTAGCCAACGCGTTAACGCTAGGAAGAATCTACAGCGGTGAACCTTTAGGTTGCTAATACTTAGGTAGCATTTGATATAGCTTCCAACATCAGTGGTTCCAATGGCCTGCAGCCGGCGTATGTGCAGACACTTCTTAGGCACGCTACAAGTACGTCCATGTAAGCTCTACGATGGCATCCATGCCATCAAAGGCCTAAGCCGCATCTACACGGGGTTGGAAAAGCAGAACCTTTAAAATGAGGAGTCACGCCTAAAGAGCTAGGACCATCTAATTCATAAATTTAAAACAGGCTAATCATCTAGCCAATCCAGTGACGAAGATAGCTCAACAAGATCTTTATAATGATCAGACTTCAGTTTGTCTAAACCACAATCTAGATATAAATATTTTAACCAAGCATTGCCAATTTCATACTTACGAAGCTCAGTACTTCTGCTCTGTTCCAATTGCTTAAGTATTACTTGTAAATCTTCTATAGGATTAGAACTCTTTTCCCTGTTCCTTGATACTATCAAGTTAATGGCCGTGTTTTCACTAGAAAAAAACGAAGAGAACATCTCAAAATATTTGTTTAAAGTCATAAAATAAGACCCATTTGGATACTTATTACCAGAATTAGGCCTAATGTCTGATAACTTTAAAGCTGGCTCAAAATTAGATACAACAAGAGTTTCTGACTTATAATTGATAGCCATATATTGATTAAGCTTTATCTTATTTCCGTAACCTTTTTGCTCTCGCTCAAAGCCTCCAGCTATTATATCTTCAAATAAAAATTCATCTTTTTCTCTGAAACATAGCAATGTAACAAGCATCAAAAGGTCTACTTTACTGCTGGTAGGTAGATTAGTAATTGTCGCAATCACTCTATCTGGTAAGCCCCTAGAACAGTAGACACTTCATAGAGTTATACTTAACCAAAAATATGAGGTGTTACATGCGCGGAAAA